>DAISJI010000280.1:0-2963 GCA_036821585.1 Terriglobales bacterium | reverse complement strand
GTAAACATTCCCCGCCTGCGCTGGTGGTTTGCCGCCCTGGCGATCTTGCTGGTGGTGGTGGTGACGGGATTTTATTTCTACGGGCGCTACCGGCTGCGCCGCGCCATCAGGGAAATCCCGCAGAAGATCGGCGTCAACATCCAGCAGAGCACGACCGGGTTCACCTTCTCCAAGTCCGAAGGCGGGAGGACGATTTTCACCATCCACGCCTCGCAGGCGGTGCAGTACAAGCAAGGCGGCCGCGCCGAGTTGAAGGACGTGAACATCATCGTTTACGGACGGCAGAAGAACCGCTTCGACCAGATCTACGGCACCAACTTCGAATACGATCCGCAGGCCGGCACCATCGCCGCCAAGGGCGAGGTGCACATCGACCTGGAGGGTAACGCCGAAGGCCCGATCAATCCCGACCAGGCGGCGCCGCAGGAGCTGAAGAACCCCATCCATCTGAAGACCAGCGGCCTGGTATTCAACCGCAACACGGGCGTGGCGGAGACACAGGAGCGGTTGGAGTTTCGCGTGCCCCAGGCAAGCGGTTCGGCGCTGGGAGCCAGCTACGATTCGCACGCCGCGACGCTCACGCTGCTGTCGAACATCCAGTTTCACTCCAACGCGCCGCACGAGGCCGACGTGAAGGCGCGCCATGGAGTCATCACCAAGGGCCCGAATCGCGCCGTACTCGAGGACGTCCATGTGGAGCGTTCGAACGGCAACTTCTCCACCCAGCAGCTCACCGTTTTTTTGCGTGACGACAACACCGTCGAACGTCTGCTCGCCACCGGCAACGTGAAGGCGCACGAAACCGGCAAAACCTCGGTGGATGCCCTCGCTCCCCGCGCCGAAGCGCTCCTCGGCGAAAAGAACGATCTGCGCACCGCCTCCATGTCCGGCGGCGTGTCGCTGAATACTTCCGGCGCCGACAACATCCAGGCCAACGCAGGCAAGCTGTTGTTCACCTTCGCCGCCAGGAGTGCGGTGGACAAGGTGAAGGCGACCGACGGTGTCCGCCTGCTGCAACAACCAGCCAAGGCGGGTAGCGGGCATCCGGTGGAGATCATCGCCGGCGCCATGGATTTTGTCGTCCGCAACGGGCGTGTACTGACCGAGGCGATCACCTCGGGTCCGGCGCAGATCACGGCGCTCCCGGCCACCCACGCGACCGGTGAGAGCGCCGGCAAGACGGTCCTCACCGCCGGGCAGTTCCGCGCCCGCTTCCAGAAGAATCGGCTGGCCGCGCTGACCGGCTCGCCCGAAGCGAAGATTGTCATGTCCACGCCCGGGCAACCCGACAAGGTCAGCACCGGCGATCGTGTGGAAGTGAAATTCGCTCCGGCGGGCGGGATCGGCAGCTTGGTGCAGGACGGCAATTTCCATTATGTCGAGGACGCGCCGGGCGGCCGTCGCGAGGCTTGGGCGGGCAAGGCGACGTACAACACGGCCGGACAGGGCGCAGCCGATGTGCTGAAGTTGTCGGGATCTCCCCGCTTTGTCGAGGGCGGCATGACCACCACCGCCGACGCGCTGGAGATCGGCCGCGCTACCGGCGACGCGCTCGCCACCGGCAACGTCAAGACCACCTATTCCGAGCTGAAGCCGCAACCCGGAGGCGCGCTCTTGGCCTCGGCCGATCCCATTCACGTTACCGGCACGATCATGACCGCCCGGCGCAGCAGCGGCACGGCACGCTATCAGAACGCACGGCTGTGGCAGGGGCCAAACGTGATCCAGGCGCCGACGCTGGACTTTAAGCGCGAACCGCGCGAGGTGATCGCAACCGGCGACCGGACGCACGGCATCACCACGGTGTTTGTCGAGCAGGACAAGAGCGGGAAGACCACCCCCGTGAACGTCACCGCCGCGCGGCTGACCTATGCCGACGCTTCTCGGCAGGCCCATTTTGAGGGTGGCGTGACCATGAAGGGCGCCGCTACCACCGTCACCGCCGACCGGCTGGATATCTATCTGCGGCCGCGGAATGGGCCAGCGGCACAGGCCCCCACCGGTCCCAGCCAGTTGGACAGGGCGGTCGCCTCCGGCAATATCGTGGTCCAGAGTCCCAACCGCCGGGCCACTGGCGAGAGCCTGGTTTACACGGCAACGGACGGCAAGTTCGTGCTGACCGGAGGTCCCCCTAGCATTTTTGATGCCGAACGCGGCAAAATTACCGGCGATTCGTTGACCTTCTTTCAGCGCGATGATAGAGTCCTTGTAGAAAGCAAGAGTTCACCCACCGTCACCCGGACTAGGGTTGCTAAGTAATAGGCAGCAAAAGACATGTTGACCTTGGCGACCGAGGATATCGGCAAGAGTTATCGCGGGCGCCGGGTTGTGAACGCCGTCAGTATCCACGTCAACCAGGGCGAAGTAGTTGGTTTGCTGGGTCCGAACGGGGCGGGCAAGACCACGACCTTCTACATGATCGTGGGCCTCACTCCTCCCGATTCGGGACGCATCCTGATCGGCGACACCGAAATTACTTCCACCCCGATGTACCTGCGGGCGCGGCATCATGGCATCAGCTACCTGCCGCAGGAGCCGTCGGTATTCCGGAAGTTGACGGTGGAAGAGAACATCCTGGCAGTGCTGGAGGCCCAGCCGCTGAGCTGGCACGAACGCCGCGAGAGGATGGAGCGGCTGATCGGCCAGTTGGGACTGGGGCACATCCGCAAAAACCGCGGCTACGCGCTGTCGGGTGGGGAACGCCGCCGGGTAGAGATTGGGCGGGCACTGTGCATCGCGCCACGCTTCATCCTGCTCGACGAACCGTTTTCGGGGATCGATCCCATCGCCGTACTCGACCTTCAGAAGATCATTTTCGACCTGAAGGCCAGCGGCATTGGGGTATTAGTTACCGATCACAACGTCCGCGAGACGCTTTCGGTCACGGACCGGGCGTACATCATTAACGAGGGGCGGATTTTCCGCGCCGGCACCCCGGAGCAGCTCGGCAACGACCCGGATGT
>DAISJI010000279.1:0-3019 GCA_036821585.1 Terriglobales bacterium | reverse complement strand
CCGCCATTTCCGAGCTCATCAAGCGCTCTGCTGCCGACGCCGGCTTTGACGCCGCGGGCATCGCTCCCGTCCGCGATTTCCCCGAGCTCGACTACTTCCCCGGCTGGATCGAAAAACATTATGCGGGCGACATGCATTACCTGGAGTCCCGCACCGAAAGTGGCGAACTCAAGCGCTCTTCCCTGTCACACGTCGCGCCTTGGGCACGATCCGTGATCGTCTGCGCCATCAACTACAACACCGATCAACCCAACTCTGTAGGTCCCGGAGCCCGAAGCCCGGAGCCCAAAGCCCACGGTTGGATTTCCCGCTACGCCTGGAGCAAAGAGGATTATCACGACTCGGTCCTGCGCCGTCTGCGCCAGGTGGAGGCCGAACTGAAGCGTGATTCCGACTGCCGGACGTGGTGCTACGTCGATACCGGTCCGCTCGTCGAACGCGTGTATGCGAAGTATGCCGGTGTCGGTTGGGTGGGAAAGAACACTTGCATCATGAATCAGAAGCTGGGCTCGTGGCTCTTTCTCGGCGTGATTCTGACTTCGCACGAACTGGAGCCCGATCTGCCCGCGCCCGACCGCTGCGGCACTTGCACGGCTTGTCTTGACGCATGTCCCACCAATGCATTTATCGGCCCGTACCAGCTCGACGCGACGCGCTGCATTTCTTATCTCACCATCGAAAAGCGGGGCGACATTCCCGAAGATCTGCGCGCCGGCATGGGCCGCCACATTTTCGGCTGCGACATCTGCCAGGACGTTTGCCCGTGGAACCGCCGCGCGCCCGCGACTTCCCTGCCCGAGTTCCAGCCGCGCGAGGGCCTGGTGAATCCGGCGCTGGAGTGGCTGGCGGAGATGCGCGTGGAAGAATTCCGCGAACGCTTCCGCGGCTCGCCCATCAAGCGGACCAAGTTCTCTGGCCTGCGGCGGAATACGGCCATCGCCATGGGCAATAGCGGCGAGCGGCGATTCATTCCGATTCTCGAAAAACTCGCTACCGATGAGGACGAGACGGTCGCCTCGCACGCACGCTGGGCGTTGAAACAACTCCGTAGGTGGTAGGTCGCAGGTCGGCGTTTGCAGCCCTTATCTTCCGAGCGACGGCCTACGACTTACGACCTACCTACCTCCCAATCACCAACTCAGCCAGTCGCCCAGTGGTACGATTCCCCCTGAGCACAGGAGACGTCATCGTGCATCGTTACGTGCTCGCGGCACTTCTACTCGTTGGTTTCGCCACCGCCTCGGCGCAGGATTGGGTAGAGGTAAAGTCTCCGCATTTTTCCGTCATCACCGACGCCGGCGAGGGCCGCGGACGCGACATCGCGCAGCGCTTCGAGGAGATGCGCGCTTCCTTCGGCGCACTGTTTGGCAAGCAAAAAGTTACGATCGCAACCCCGCTCACGATCGTCGCCTTCCGCAATACCAGGGATTTCCAGGCCTTCGTTCCGCGCTACAACGGCAAGCCGGTGAACTGGACGGGGTTCTTCCGCGGCGGCGATGACCACAACTTCATCGCGCTCGATACCTCGGCAAGCAACAGTTTTGAGGTCGTCTTCCACGAGTACGCGCATCTGCTGATCAACGGAAACTTTCCGCCCATGCCGGTGTGGTTCGACGAGGGCTTCGCGGAGTATTGCTCATCGCTGAAAATCACCGGCAAGCAGATTGAATTCGGACTGCCGCGCGAAGACCTGGTCCGGGTGTTGCAAGCGTCCGCATGGATGCGGCCCCTGCAACTGTTCGCGGTCGCCCACGATTCGCGGGAATACAACGAAGGCGATCGCCGCTCGTTGTTCTATGCGCAATCGTGGATCACCGTGCATTACCTGATGGCGAACAACCTGGGAAAGCAACTGACCGTGTTTCTCGACCTCACCCAGAACCAGAAGCTGGATTTCGCGGAAGGCATTCGCCAGGCGTTTGGCGTGGAACCCAAGAACTTCGAAAACGCGGTGCGGAATTACTTCACCGTCGGACGCCTCAGTTACTTCCGCGCTCCCGTGCCCGCCGATTTGGGCAAAGTGCCGTTCGAGGTCCGCAAGCTGCCGCAGTCCGACTGGCTCTCGGCCTGGGCGGACTTGCACTACCACTCCGCCGACCACCACGCCGAGGGCGTCGAGCTGTTCAAGAAAGTGCTCGCCATGGACCCGGGCAATGTCGCGGCCAATCGCGGACTCGGCTATGCCTACCTCCAGCAGAATGAGTTCTCGAAAGCGGCGGAGTGTTTCGAGCGGGCCGCCGCGGGCGACTCCAAGGACGCGCGCGTGCATTACTTCTCCGCCTTGCTCGCCAACCGCGAGGCGGCGATATCGGGAAAACCACCGGAGAAGCTGGATGCCATCAAGCAACACCTGAACATCGCCATCCAACTGGACCCGAACTACGCCGACGCTTATCACCTGCTCTCCTGGGCGGAGGCCGCGTCGGGGAATAAGGACGCGGCACGCAAGGCCATTGAGAGAGCGGTGGAACTGAATCCGCGCAACGACTTTTACGCGCTGACCATGGCGCAATACGAGTTGCAGGCCAACCAGTTCGAGAAGGCGCGGCCGGTGCTGGAGCGGCTGGAAGGCAGTGACCAGCCCGAAATCGCGCGCTTTGCCCACCAGGCACTGGCTACACTCGGCGAGCGGAAGCCGGCGACATCCATCAATTCGCCGCGCCAGCAGATCACCGCGCCGCAATGGCAAACCAAGGAACCCGAAAACCCGCCGCCAACGGAGCAGCAGCCGCTCCCGTCGGTGGAGGTCGCAACGCGCGCGCCGGCGGAAGCGAAACCGCAGAGCATCCAGTTCCTCAAAGGCACCCTGGTGGCGATTGACTGCTCCAAACCGCCGATGGTGAGCATTACCGTAGCTTCGAAAGGCAAGAACTGGATGCTGTTCACGCGCGACGTGCAGAAGTTGATGCTGATCGGTGTCGAAAACTTCTCCTGCAACTGGACCAACAAGAAAGCGTCGGTGAACTACCGCCCGCAGGCGGACGGCCGCGGCGAAATCGTCTCGCTGGAAATTGACTGA
>DAISJI010000278.1:1179-3042 GCA_036821585.1 Terriglobales bacterium | reverse complement strand
CTAATGCAATTCGATATAGAAGGGATGCGCGCAGGGGCGAACTTGCCTTGGCCCTTTGTAAAGCTTTGTCGTATTCCACCAATGCCTCAGCGCTCCGCCCGATTTCCGAGAGCGAGTTGGCGTACTCGCCATGGGAGTATGGAGAACCAGGCTGGAGTTCGATGACAGCCCGTAACTCTTGCAGGGCCTGTTCCTGACGCTTGCGGTTCCAGAGGGCAGCTGCGTAAAACCTGTGGAGCGTTGCGTTGGTGGGCGCAACTTTCAGCGCGCTCGCGTAAAGGGATATTTCATCCTGAAATCTGGGCACCTGGTAGCAAGTATCAATTCCAAGTAACAGGAGGACCGCCGAGCTGAGGACGACGAGTTGCTTTGGAGAATGACACACGTCAGCCAACAGGCGTGCGATCAGCAAACAAAAAGGAATCGAGGCCAGGTACATATGTCGATCATGTACCCACTCGTCACTCACAAATGTACTCACCGCAAGTGCCGGCGGGATGAGGAGGATCGCCGTCCAGGACAGAAGAACTTGCACCCCGGAATGATCCTTGTACCGCCTCCAGACCAGAACCACTGCCAGTAACACAAGAACGACGGCCGAGCCTCTCCCCACGGTCCAACGGGTACTCCATTCCGGCGGGTAATAAATGCTCAAGCGCGCCGGCAGCAACAGATTTTTCAAATAGATGAAAACCACCAAGGGGACATTCAGCAGGGCGGCCAGACGATTACCCCCTGGGCCTGGACCAGCGTTGAATCCAAACAGGCAGGTTCGCGCAACCAGGTACGCTGCCACCACACCAAAATAAGGCAAAGTCCAGACGTAGCGCTTCCAGGGGCGCGGCTCGCTCTGGCCCTGATGTCTCCCGGTTAGCGCTTCGTATACGACGAGCATCCAGGGAAACATGCCCGCCGATTCCTTGGAAAACATGGCGGCGGCTGCGCCCAGAACTGACGCGACCAAATAGCCGGTATGACCCCCTTCGCGAAATTGAAAATAGAAAAGCAGCGCCGCGATGGAAAAAAACGCTACCAGCAGATCGGAGGAAGCCGTGACGTAAGCCACCGATTCCGCATGCAGGGGATGAAGCACAAACAGAGCGGCCGCTAAAGCGGCAAGCCATCTCTCTTTCAGGATCTTCACGGCTAGCTGGTACACCAGCAACGTCACCAGCAGATGCAAGAGCAGTGACGTTAAATGCCACCACGGAAGCACCATTCCGAACAGCTCATTGTTCAGCACCAGCCAAGACATATAGGCGGGCCGATAGTGCATGGAATTGCCCGCGGGAGTGTACGGGGAATAAAAAATATCTGTCAGGAATATCGTCTTCAAGTTTCGCCACGACGCGATCGTCGGGTTCGTCATGATCAGGGGGAGGTCGTCCAAAATGAAATCGTAGGAAAGGTCGCGCCAGTAAATAGCGACCCCAATCAGCATCGCGAAAAGTAAAGCGCGTTCGGGTGTGAAAGGAGAGGGTCGGCTCATGGAGTCTTTATTTCGCCGCAGTGAAGATGCGCCGCCGTAAATCTGTTTCTTGGATGTTGGCTGTC
Source organism: Terriglobales bacterium (assembly GCA_036821585.1). GTDB lineage: Bacteria > Acidobacteriota > Terriglobia > Terriglobales > Acidobacteriaceae > DAISJI01. The sequence continues at coordinate 1,488 of DAISJI010000278.1, read as the reverse complement.
GACTCTATCGAACTGCCGGTACAGCGAACTCAACCCCGCGATCGTCGTTAGCTTTGCGGGTGGCGTCGAGGTCGAGCTGGGCGAGCGGAACCTTCTTCGCCCGGTCTTCGGAGAAGATCCAGAGCGTCTGTCCCACCACGGCGTAATTACCAATCTCCGCCCTTTGTCCATCGCGATAGACCAGTACCGTCGGCGGACGGTCCGGTTCCGGCGCGGGTGCAGGTTGGGCCGTCGTCGCTACACTCGGGTCAGTCGAATAGGGATACCTGCGGTAAATCCCAACATTCTGCTGGCGCATTTGCTCCGCCA
>DAISJI010000278.1:0-1079 GCA_036821585.1 Terriglobales bacterium | reverse complement strand
GCGACCGGTTTAGCCTGCCGCCGCGGCATCCGGGAACGACTGGATGGCAGCGTTCTCGTCGTCAAAAACCTCGAACAGGTTGAGCAGGCCGAGAATCTTCAGCGTCTGCGTAACCAGCTTGGAGGGCTGCACCAGTTTGAGCGCGCCGCCTTTCTGTTTGAGTGTTGAATGGTAGCGCACCAGCGCGCCGATGCCGCTGGAATCCGCCATTGGCACTTCGCCCATGCTGGCGACCACGGAGGTATGTCCTTCGGCGAGCACGCTATCGAGGGCCTTGCGCAGTTCTTCGACCGGGTCGCCCAGCCTTAATTGTCCGCGCATCCGGATGACGTGCACCTTGCCCTGTTTCCGAACATCGATCTCCACGGTTCCTCCACCATCGCTTTCCCCGATGCGGCCTGCGTTTGGGCCAGCGCGGGGCTTTCCTGCCGGTCCCTGAAACAGCGCAAAAGACGTAATCCGCGACCGGCGCGGGATTCGTTGACAGAGCTACCCGGCCCTGTGCTAGAGTCCGCAGCACGTTACGGTAGTTCTCGAAGATTTGCAAGCGTGTGGGCTGCGCCATCCCCTGCGGAGTAGGCTAGGGGCCCAGTTTCAACAGTCATAAGGAGTCGCTGCATGGCGACACAGAGACCCGCTTTAGGCGCTTCTTTTGGAGCGTTTGCCGGTCAGCTTCTGGCGGAGCGTGAGATCGCGCCGCGTGCGCGCGTCATTGCCGCGGAAGCGTCGGCGAGGCTGCCCGGCACGGCCGTCGTGGTGTACCTGTTCGACGCCGCCGCGCACCCGCGCTGGACCTCCAAAGCATCGGTAGGCGACATAAAAGCCCCGGCGCAGTGCGAGGCGCTCACGCTGGCCATGCTGGCCGAACAGCGCGAGCCGCTGCTGTTCTCCGGCGCCGAACTGGTCCGCGAGCATTACGCCCACCTCGACGTGCGCCGCACCATCGTCTCCCTCGCTTACGTTCCGCTGCTGAGCGGCGAAACGCTGCTCGGCGCAATCGAGGCCGTCAGTCTCGATCGCGTGCTCAACCGCGACGATCTCGCCGAACTCGGCGAACTGGCGGAACTCTCGTCGCGCGC
>DAISJI010000277.1:0-3042 GCA_036821585.1 Terriglobales bacterium | reverse complement strand
GCGGCAATCGCGATTCGCTTTACCTGGGTGACTTGCATCTCGACGCGGCTGTTGCGTACGGCGCCGGTTACATCGTGCATGTGCGTAACCGTAATGCGCTTCAGTGGAAAGCCCTGCACCTTGTCCATCTCGGCGCGGATCATGCCGTCGAGTTGCTCGTCGCCGGTGGCGGCCGGACCTTTCTTCAGCCAAATCGCCAGCGCGGGATCGGTCAAGTGCGTGGTAGTCCAGATGTCTTCTTCGATTTCGGTGGTCGCCTTGCGGTCGCCGGTGATGTGCATGGAGACCACGTAGCTGGTGCGATAGCGGTAATGACGCGTAGGCAGGCCGGCGATCAGCCCGCCGTCTTCGTCCAGAATTTTCTCCACCTTGGGCGACTCGAACGTGACCTTCATCATGCCGCGCATGCCCTGCACCATTTGGCCCATGCCCGACAGCATCGTCCGCGTGTCGTAGCGGGTATAGGTGCGCGTGCCCGGGCTGACCAGGAAGAGCGTGGTGCCCTGGTCCGGCGAAAGCATGTATTCGCCCACCGCCGCGACCTTGCTGTCGCTCTTCAGGAACGTGACTTTGGCGCGCGATCCGCTCACCAGCGCGCGTACGGTCACATCGCCGCCCTCGTCGCTGATCGTCTTCGCGGTAAAAGTGATGCCCGCGAAGCTCGGCATGGCAACAAGAAGCAACGCCGCTATCAGTCTTCGCATAAGACCTCGTGAGTAGGTCGTAAGTCGTAGGTCGTAGGTCGGAGAAACGCAACCAGTCCCGACCTACGATCTACCACCTTCGACCTACGTTTCTCACAGTCCAGCCTCGATCCTCGCCCGCGGGTCCAGATAATCCCGTAGCGCATCGCCGATGAAGTTAAACGACAGCACCGCCAGCATCACCGCCACGGCGGGGAAGAGAACCAGATGGGGCGCATCGAACAGGTGCGCGCGTCCGTCGTTGAGCATCGATCCCCAGCTCGTAGCCGGAGGCGGCACGCCCAGCCCGAGAAAACTCATGGTGGCCTCGGCCAACACGGCGCCCGCCATGCCGATAGCCGCCTGCACGATCACCGGCTGAATCATGTTGGGCAGGATGTGGCGGGTAATCACGCGCCAGTCGCTCGCGCCCAACGCCCGCGCCGCCTCCACAAACTCGCGCTCACGGGTAGCCAGCACTTGCGCCCGCACCAGCCGCGCGTAGCCGACCCAGCCGCCAATCGAGAGCGCCAAAATCAGATTCAGAATCCCCGGTCCCAGGAACGCGACGAACGCGATCGCCAGCAGGATTCCAGGGAACGATAAAAACGCGTTCATCACGACCACGTTAACGAAGCGGTCCACGCGTCCGCCGTAATAGCCGGCGATGCTGCCCACCACCAGCCCCAGCAGCAGCGCGAACGCAACCACGCTGGTCCCCACCAGCATGGAAATCCGCGCCCCGAAGACGATGCGCGAGAGGATGTCGCGCCCAAGTTCGTCGGTGCCGAACCAGTGCGCCGCCGACGGCGGTGCGAGTCGCGAAGGAAGATCGATGGCGGCGGGATCGTGCGGGGCGATCAGCGGCGCAAAGACCGCGAGCACGGCAAACAGCACCACCAGCACGGTCCCGATCGTGGCCAGCGGATTCATCCGCGCCGCGCGCACCAGGCGCGTCGCCGGCGAGAGCCGCGTGGGCAGGGAACTCGGATTGAGCGCGACCGTTGCCATTCCTCGGAAAGAGTTTACCTGTAGTTCGGAGTTCTGAGTGCCAAGTACCAAGTACCCCAATCATTTCCCGAAGTTGCTGGCGACCGGCAACTGGTGACAGGCGACTGCTTTTGCTACCATTCGCCCGTCCGATGCCCACCACGCCTGCCATCGCCTCGCTGGACGACCGTGCCAATCAGCGCAACGTGCTGCTCGCCGGTTTTCTCGGCTGGACGCTCGATGCCTTCGATTTCTTCATCCTGGTGATGGTTCTACAGGCCGTTGCCGACGATCTCGCCGGCGGTTCGATCCCCAAGATCGCGCTCACCCTCACTGCCTCGCTGGCCATGCGTCCGCTGGGCGCGCTGCTTTTCGGCATGATGGCCGACCGCTACGGCCGCCGCCTGCCGCTCATGCTCGACATCATCTTTTACTCAATCGTCGAGGTGGCCTCGGGGCTGGCGCCGAACTACGCGACGTTCATGATTCTGCGCCTGCTGTATGGCATCGGGATGGGCGGCGAGTGGGGGGTGGGCGCCTCGCTGACGATGGAGTCGGTCTCGCCGCGGTGGCGTGGCGTTCTCTCCGGATTGCTGCAGGAAGGTTATGCGCTGGGCTACCTGCTGGCGGCGCTGGTCGCGTATTTCGTTTATCCGCACTGGGGATGGCGTCCGATGTTCTTCATCGGCGGACTGCCCGCGCTGCTGACGCTCTTTATTCGCTCCAAGGTCAAGGAAAGTCCCACCTGGGCGCGCTCGCGCACCGACTGGCCCACCTACTGGCGCGCCATCGCCCGCAACTGGAAGCTCTTCCTCTACCTCGTCCTGCTCATGATGATGATGAACTCGATCTCGCACGGCACGCAGGACATGTACCCGACCTTCCTGAAGCACCAGCGCGGCTACTCGGCGCAGGCGACGTCGGTGATCGTGATTATCTCGATGATCGGCGCGATTCTCGGCGGCATCACCTTCGGCTTCCTTTCCGACAAGAAAGGACGCCGCCGCGCCATGGTCACCGCCGTGCTCAGCGCACTCGTTCTGATTCCGCTATGGATCTTCGCCCCCAGCACCGGCGTGATTGTCGTCGGCGCGTTCCTGATGCAGTTCATGGTGCAGGGCGCGTGGGGCGTGATTCCCGCGCACATTAACGAGCTTTCTCCCGACGCCATTCGCGGCTTCTTCCCCGGCTTCGCCTACCAACTCGGCGTGCTCTGCGCGTCGAGCATCACCTACATGCAGGCGCGCATGGCCGAGCACTTTACTTATTCGCTGGTAATGGGAGTTTCCATGACGATCGTGCTGATCGTCGGCGCCATCGTGATCAGCCTTGGACCCGAACGCCGCGGCGTCGTATTCGGCGCTGACGC
>DAISJI010000276.1:0-3067 GCA_036821585.1 Terriglobales bacterium | reverse complement strand
TCCCTACGTTCACGTGCGGCTTGGTGCGATCAAACTTTTCCTTCGCCATGATTGCTCCGTCAGTCGTCCCTTGCGGGACCTCGTTCTGAACCGTTAACTCTCCCGGCGCTTTCGCGCCAGTCTCAAACTTCGTTACAGATCCTTCACGGCTTCGCCGCTCAGGATGAGCGCGCGTGGCTCAGACGCCACGCAAACGCGCTCACCTATTCACCGGCTTGCCCTGCACCCGGGCGATGATCTCCTCCGACACCGAGCGTGGCGCCTCTTCGTAGCGCGCGAAGTGCATGGAGAAGGTCGCGCGGCCCTGAGTGTTGGAACGCATCTGGGTGGCGTAGCCGAACATATCGCTGAGCGGCACCATCGCCTTGATCACCTGCGATCCGGCGCGGTGTTCCATGCCCTCGATGCGTCCGCGGCGCGCGTTCAAGTCGCCGATGATGGTGCCCATAAACTCTTCCGGCACCACGACCTCGACCGACATGACCGGCTCCAGCAGCACCGGGCTGGCCCGGCGGGCGGCTTCTTTCACCGCCATCGAGCCCGCGATCTTGAACGCCATTTCGTTCGAATCGACATCGTGATAGCTGCCGTCGTACAGGATGGCCTTCACGTCCACCATCTGGAAGCCGGCGAGCACGCCGCCCTCGAGCGCTTCCTTAATGCCTTCGTCCACCGGCTTGATGAATTCCTTCGGAATCGAACCGCCGCTGACGTCGTTGACGAACTCGTAGCCCTTCCCCGGGTTGGGTTCAATCTTGAGCTTGACGTGGCCGTACTGGCCGCGGCCGCCGCTCTGACGGATGAACTTGCCTTCCGCCTCCGCGTTCTTGCGGATGGTCTCGCGGTAAGCCACCTGCGGTTTGCCCACGTTGGCGTCCACTTTGAACTCGCGCATCATGCGGTCGATGATGATCTCCAGGTGGAGCTCACCCATGCCTTCGATGATGGTCTGGCCGCTGTCCTCGTCGGTATGCACGCGGAAGGTCGGATCTTCCTGCGCCAGCTTGCCCAGCGCGACGCCCATCTTTTCCTGGTCGCTTTTCGTTTTCGGCTCCACCGCTACCGAGATCACCGGGTCCGGGAACTCGATGGACTCGAGCACGATCGGGTGCCTCTCGTCGGAGATCGTGTCGCCGGTCGTGATGTTGCGCAGGCCGACGCAGGCGCAGATGTCGCCGGCGTAAATCTCGCTGATCTCTTCGCGCTTGTTGGCGTGCATCATGAGCAGGCGGCCGATGCGCTCGCTCCTTCCCCTGCCGGGGTTGATCACGCTGTCGCCGGTCTTGAGGTGGCCGGAGTAAACGCGGATAAACGTCAACTGGCCGACGAACGGATCGCTCATGATCTTGAACGCGAGCGCCGAGAACGGCTCCTTGTCGTCGGGACGGCGTGGTTCCTGGTTACCGGTGTCAGGGTTCGTGCCTTCAATCGGGGGAACGTCGAGCGGAGACGGCAGGTAATCCACCACCGCATCCAGCAGCGGCTGCACGCCCTTGTTCTTGAAAGCCGTGCCGCACAGGACCGGGAACAACTGCAGCTTGATGGTCGCCTGGCGCAGGCCTCTCTTCAGTTCTGCGGCGGTGATGTTCTCGCCTTCCAGGAATTTGTGCAGCAATTCGTCATCGTGCTCGGCGACGGTCTCCACCAACTGCGCGTGGAAAGCTTCCGCCTTCTTCTTCAGGTTCTCGGGAATCTCTGCGGTGACGTACTCGGCGCCCAGGGTCTCGTCGTTCCAGATAATCGACTTCATCTCGATCAGGTCGATGACGCCTTTGAAATTGGATTCCTGGCCGATCGGGATCTGGATGGCTACGGGGCGGGCGTTGAGGCGCTTGCGGATGGTATCGATGGCGTGCTCGAAGTCGGCGCCGGTCTTGTCCATCTTGTTAATGAAGCAAATCCGCGGAACGCCGTACTTGTCGGCCTGGCGCCACACGGTTTCCGACTGCGGTTCCACGCCATGCACGGCGTCGAACACGGCGCAGGCGCCGTCCAGCACGCGCAGCGAGCGCTCTACTTCGGCGGTAAAGTCCACGTGCCCGGGAGTATCGATGATGTTGATGCGAACGTCGTTCCAGACGCAGGTGGTGGCCGCGGACGTGATCGTGATGCCGCGCTCCTGCTCCTGCTCCATCCAGTCCATGGTCGCCGTGCCTTCATGGACTTCACCGATGCGGTGCGTGCGTCCGGTATAGAACAGCACGCGCTCCGTCGTCGTCGTCTTACCGGCGTCGATGTGGGCCATGATGCCGATGTTTCGGCAACGATCTAATGGAACCAGTCGGGGCACTTGAACTCTCTTCTCTCTAACCTTGCCGGGCGCAACGGATGCGCCGCTTACTTTGACAATTTCAAATTTGCAAATTTCAAATTTGAAATTTCCCTTACCACCGGTAGTGCGCGAACGCCTTGTTGGCTTCCGCCATGCGGTGGACATCTTCTTTCTTCTTGATGGCGGCGCCGCGATTGTTGGCGGCGTCGAGCAATTCGTTGCTGAGCTTGTCGGTCATGCCCTTTTCGGCGCGCCCGCGCGAATAGCTCACCAGCCAGCGGATCGCCAGCGACGTGCGCCGGTCCGGGTTCACTTCCACCGGCACCTGGTAGTTGGCGCCGCCGACGCGCCGGGTCTTCACTTCCAGCACCGGCTTGGCGTTTTCGACCGCCTTCTTGAACAGCTTGAGGGCGTCGTCGCCGCCCTTTTCCTGCATGTTCTTCATCGCCTGGTAGAAGATTCCCTCGGCGGTGGACTTCTTGCCGCCCCACATCATCGAGTTGATGAACTTGGTGACCAGGGTCGATCCGTAGATCGGATCGGCAAGGACTTCGCGTTTGCTTAAATGACCTTTTCTAGGCATCGCTGATCTCTCTGCTTAAGCTTTCGGGCGCTTGGCGCCATATTTCGAACGGCTCTGCTTGCGGCCGGTCACGCCGGTTGCATCCAGCGTGCCGCGGACCACGTGGTAACGCACGCCCGGCAGGTCTTTCACGCGGCCCCCGCGGATGAGCACGATGGAGTGCTCCTGCAGGTTGTGGCCGACGCCGGGAATGTAGGTCGTCACCTCGATGC
>DAISJI010000275.1:0-3069 GCA_036821585.1 Terriglobales bacterium | reverse complement strand
GCTGCGCCATGAAGCCTTTTTGACTCCGGCCGTGAACCCGTGGCCCGATTCGGAACTCTCCGCACTTCAAAACGGGAAAACAAAATACGAAAACGCTGCACTCCATGGTGGCGACTGTGCGCGGCAGGCGCATAATCAGCCGAAGTACTGACGCCGTAAGGTTCGAACTTCGCCAGGAGTTCTATGGTTCTCGGAACGGGCATCGATGTCGTCACCATCGAAGACGTCCGGCGAGAATTGGCGCGCGGTGCCTGGACCGCTGCGGACGGTATTTTCCGCGACTCTGAACTGCGCTATTGCAACGCCGTGCGCTATCCCGCGCGTAGGTTAGCCGCATGTTTCGCGGCCAAAGAGGCCGTTCTGAAAGCCCTCGGTGTTGGTGTCACGGACCTCGAAATGCTCCGTGAAGTTGAGGTCATTGGGATCGCGCCGGGACACGTGAAGGTATCTCTCCACGGTCGAGCGCAACGGCAGGCCTCTGCGCTCGGTGTGCAGCGCGTTCTCGCCGCGCTGCACGCGGACCGCAATCTCGCAGCGGCCATGGTGATTCTGGAGGGATAAATGCCTTTCGCGGGCGCCACACTCGCATCCCCCACGTATGACGAGCTTCGCGCCACTTTGGACTGGTCGGTGGCGGAGCGCGAACTCGGGTACCGCCCGGGCGCGCCGCTCAACATCGGTTGGATGTGCAGCGACCGTATTTGCCAGGCGGGCCGCGGCGCCAAACTCGCTCTTCTGTGGGAGAACTTCCAGGGCGAACGCCGTAGTTTTTCCTTCGACGACTTGCGCGTCCTTTCGAACACGATTGCTGACTTCCTCGTCCGCCTCGGTATCGCCCCGGGCGAGCGCGTTTGCCTGTTCATGGACCGGGTGCCGGAGTTGTACATTGGCTTTCTCGGCATCCTCAAGACCGGCGCCGTCGCGCAACCTCTCTTTTCTGCATTCGGCGACGAGTCGCTCTTCGTCCGCCTCACCGATGCCGGTACCTCGGCGATCATTACGCAGAAAAAGCACCTTCATAAGGTCCGCAAGATTCGCGCATCGCTTCCTAATCTTCGCCACATCATCGTGGTCGACGCCGCGGACTCTCCCTTGCAGGAGCGCGAAGCAGCGTTCGACATGATGGCGGCGCAACGGGTGGAAGAGTTCTCGGTTTACCCGACGGTTGCCGAATCGCCTTCCGTCCTGCATTACACCTCCGGCACTACCGGCCAGCCGAAAGGCGCGCAGCACGTCCACTATTCCGTCATATCGCAGTACCTGACCACAAAATGGGTGCTTGACCTCCATGAGGACGACATCTACTGGTGCAACGCCGACCCGGGATGGGTGACGGGAACTTCCTACGGCATCATCGGACCGTGGGCGAATGGAGCGACGCAGGTCGTCTTCGATTCGGGCTTCAACGCCGCTCGCTGGTACGACTTTATCGAGAAATACAAAGTCACCGTCTGGTATTCCGCTCCGACCGCTATTCGCCTGCTCATGAAAGAAGGCAAGGAACCCGCGCGCAGCCGCAACCTGTCGAGCCTGCGTCATCTGGCCAGCGTCGGCGAGCCGCTCAATGCCGAGGCGGTCATCTGGTCCGGAGAAGTTTTCGGCCATCAGTTCCATGACACCTTCTGGCAGACCGAAACCGGATGCATCGTAATCACTAATTTCCCCGGTATGCCCATCAAACCCGGTTCCATGGGCAAGCCATTTCCCGGCATCACCGCTGGTGTTCTCGATCCGACGACCTATGAACCCATCCACGAGCCTGGCGTCGGCGGCTTGATCGCTCTGCGCCCGGGGTGGCCGTCGCAGATTCGCAGCTACTGGAACAATCCGAAAGCATACGAATCGAAGTTCAAGAACGGCTGGTACCTGTGCGGCGACCGTGCGTCCGTCGATCGCGCCGGTTACTTCTGGTTCATGGGCCGCGACGACGACGTTATCAACACCGGCGGGCACCTGGTCGGGCCCTTCGAGATCGAATCTGCCCTGCTGGAACACCCTGCCGTCGCTGAATCAGCCGCCGTCGCCAAGCCCGACCCGGTGAACATGGAAGTAGTGAAAGCGTACGTGACCCTCAAGCCCGGCTTCGAACCCGGACCCGACTTGGAACTGGAAATCATGAACCACATTCGCAAGCGGCTTTCACCGCTCGCCATGCCGCAGGAGATCGAGTTTGCCGATTCGCTGCCCAAAACCCGCAGCGGCAAGATCGTGCGGCGGGTTTTGCGCTGCAAGGAGTTTGGCGAGCCGGTGGGCGACCTTTCCACCATCATGAACGACTGACGTACGTCACACCACGGAGGCGCAATGGACGAACTGGCGGAAGTGATACGGAATTACATCATTAAGGAGTACCTGGAACAGGGCGACGATCGCGAGATCACCGAAACAACGCCGCTGATTACGGGCGGCATCGTCGATTCTTTTTCCATGGTTTCGCTCAAACGCTTTCTCGAGCGGAAGTACGGCATTCGCATTCCCGATGCCGATGCAACGCCCGAGGCATTCGACAATTTACGCAGCATCGCCGCGGTCGTGCGTAAGTTCCAGCAAACCACGGCGGCTGTGTAAAACGGCTACAGGCCCGCGGGTACACGGGCCGAAATGTGCACTTTTCATCTGGTGAGGTAATCATGGCCTATTCCGATTCCGTCCGAACTCATTACCACGAGGAAATCGAAGCGATCCGCGCGGCCGGGATGTTCAAGGAAGAACGCTACATTCACTCTCCTCAATCCTCGGAGATTGAAGTCGAGTTTCCCGCCGGCTCCCGGGTTGAACATTGCATCAACATGTGCGCCAACAACTATCTTGGCTTGTCGAACCATCCCGACGTCGTCGCTGCCGCGCATAAGGGCCTGGACGCGCGCGGTTACGGTATGTCCTCGGTCCGCTTCATCTGCGGCACGCAGGACATTCACCGCGAGTTGGAGAGGCGGCTGACCGAATTCCTCGGCACCGAGGACACGCTCCTGTTTCCCTCCTGCATGGATGCGAACGCCGGCATCTTCGAAGCTTGCCTGAACGAGCAGGACGTCATGATCGCCGACCGCCTGGTGCATGCCTCCATCG
>DAISJI010000274.1:0-3083 GCA_036821585.1 Terriglobales bacterium | reverse complement strand
GAGCAGCGCGAACTGGAGCAGTGGTTCCTGCGCATCACCAACTACGCCGACGAATTGCTGCGCGATCTAGACCAGCTCAAAGACTGGCCGGAAAAAGTCCGCACCATGCAGCGCAACTGGATCGGCAAGTCCGTGGGCGCCAGTGTGGACTTCAAGCTCGACGGTCCGGCCGGCAGCTTCGGCGACAAGATCACGGTCTTCACCACTCGTATTGACACGATCTTCGGCGCGACCTCCATCCAGCTTGCGCCCGAGCATCCGCTCGCCGCCGACCTGTTTGTCGAGAATCCGGAGATCCGCGTCGGCATCGAGACCATGCTCGCGGAGCAGCGCAAGGCCAAGGAAGCGGGCGACGTCGGCGCGATCGAAAAGCACGGTGTCGCCACCGGGCGCTTCGCCATCAATCCGTTCAACGACGAGAAGGTCCCCATCTGGGTGGCGAATTACATCCTGATGGACTACGGCACGGGCGCGATCATGTCGGTCCCCGCGCACGACTGGCGCGACCACGAGTTCGCCCAAAAGTACGGTCTCGAAGTCCGCGTCGTCGTCCTGCCGCGCAAAGAAGGCGCAACGGAGGAAGAAAAGGCCGCCGACGCCACCATCCCTTACTCCGGCACCGAGTCGCTGCTCATCAACTCGGGCGAGTTCAGCGGCCTGGGCTGCGAAGAGGCGATGCTCAAGATGGCCGACTACGCCAAGCTGCATGGCTTCGGCAAGCCGACCGTCACCTTCCGCCTGAAGGACTGGGGCATTTCGCGCCAGCGCTACTGGGGCACGCCCATCCCGATGCTCTACTGCGAAAAGTGCGGCATCGTGCCGGTGCGCGAAGACGAGCTTCCCGTCCGGCTTCCCGACAACGTCGAGATCACGCTCGCCGGTGGTTCACCGCTGGGCAACGTCGCGGAGTGGGTAAACACCAAGTGTTCGAAGTGCGGCGGCCCGGCGCGCCGCGATACGGACACGATGGACACGTTCGTCGATTCGTCGTGGTACTTCTATCGCTACACTGACGCGCGCAACGACCGCGCCCCGTTCGACAGCGCCGCCGCCAATTATTGGTTCGAGATCGATCAGTACATCGGCGGGGTCGAGCACGCCATCCTGCACCTGATCTACTCGCGCTTCTGGACCAAGTTCATGCGCGACATGGGCCTGATCAAGAATGCCGAACCCGTCAAGCACTTGTTCACGCAGGGCATGGTGATCAAGGACGGCGCCAAGATGTCCAAAAATCGCGGCAACGTGGTAGCGCCGGATGACATGATCGCCCGCTACGGCGCCGATGCCACGCGCCTCTACACGCTCTTCGCCGCGCCGCCCGACCGCGACCTGGACTGGCAGGATGCCGGCGTCGAGGGGATTGCACGCTTCCTCTCGCGCGCGTACCGGTTTGTGGCGGTACCTTCTCCCACAGCCCCAGATGCTCAACCAGCCGATCGTGCCGTCATGCGCAAGCTGCACAACACCATTCGTCGAATCACCGATGACTTCAATGGCCGGTGGCACTTCAATACTTCCATTGCCGGCCTGATGGAGTTGTTGAATTTGCTGTACGGACACCGGAGTACGCCGGGCGTGAGAATGGAAACACGCGCTGGGATTAGCGAACCCGTGTTGCGCGAGGTGCAACGAACATTTGTTCTCCTGCTGCACCCGTTCGCTCCCTATTTGTCGCATGAACTCTGGGAACGGCTCGGCGAAAAGGGAAACCTGCTGCGCCAGCCGTGGCCGCAGTTCGATCCCGAGTTGGCCAAGGAAGACCAGATCGAGATTGCAGTGCAGGTGAACGGCAAAGTGCGCGCGCGGCTGCGCGTCGCTGCCGGGACGTCGGACGAAGACGTGCGTGAGTTGGCGCTCAATGACATGAAAATCCTCGGCTCGCTCGACGGCAAGCAGGTGGTCAAGGCCATCGTGGTGCCCAATAAGCTGGTGAATATCGTGGTGAAGTAGGTCGGACGTCGTTGGTCGCAGGCCGGAGATTTACCTCCTGCCACCTATGACCTACGCAGTGTTCATCCATCACATCCCCGCACTCGGCTTCTCATTTACAATGTCTGGTTCGCCAGACTGCATTCATCGATTTCTGTTGCACCACAACGAGGAGGCATCGCCTTGAAGCTGACCCCTGGAAAATTGGAAGGACTGAAGAGAGTGAGCAACCAGCGCGGCGTGATCGCGGCCGCGGCTATGGACCAGCGCGGCTCGCTGAAAAAGGCCTTGGGCGCCAACGCGGGCGACAAGGAACTGGAAGAGTTCAAGTCGCTGGTCGCCGAAGTTCTCACCCCGCACGCCAGCGCCATCCTGCTCGATCCCGAGTGGGGCCTGCCCGCGTCCAAGCGGCGCGCCAAGAACGCCGGCCTGCTGCTCGCCTACGAAAAGACCGGCTACGACAAGACCGGACCCGGCCGCCTGCCCGACCTGCTCGACCACTGGTCGGTGCGCCGCCTGAAGGAAGCGGGCGCCGATTGCATCAAGATCCTGCTTTACTACACGCCCTTTGACCCCAAGGACATCAACGACCGCAAGCACGCCTGGGTCGAGCGCCTCGGCGACGAGTGCCGCGCCAACGACATCCCCTTCTTCCTCGAACTCGTCGGCTACGAAGAGGGCATGGACGAGAAGGGCCTCGAGTTCGCGAAAAAGAAACCGCAAGTCGTCATCCGCTCCATGGCCGAGTTCACCAAGGACCGCTACGGAGCGGACGTGTTGAAAGTGGAAATTCCGGTGAACATGAAGTTCGTCGAGGGCGCCAAGTGCTCCAAGGGCGAGAAGGCCTACACGAAGAAGGAAGCAATGAACCTGTTCCTCGAAGCTGCCCAGGCCGCGACCAAGCCGTTCATCTACCTGTCGGCCGGCGTGAGCAACGCCGAATTCACGGAAGGGCTGGAACTGGCCGCCGAGTCGGGCGTGAAGTTCAACGGCGTTCTCTGCGGGCGCGCCACCTGGAAGGACGGCATCCCCATCTTCGCCGAGAAGGGGCCGCAGGCGTTCAAGGAGTGGTTACAGAAAGAGGGCGTCACGAACATCAACAACGTCAACGAGCGCCTGAAGGCCGCCACGCCTTGGTTCGATATCTACGG
>DAISJI010000273.1:0-3089 GCA_036821585.1 Terriglobales bacterium | reverse complement strand
GTTGTATCATGCCGCGTCAGAATCTGACGCAAGGAGGACGCTATGGCACAGAAAGTGATCGAGGTGGTCGGCGTTTCCAAGGAGAGCTTCGCCAAGGCGGCGGAGAACGCGGTTGCCCAAGCGGGAAAGACGGTCCATGGTCTCAAGTGGGCGCGCGTCGCTGAACTCGAGATGGAACTCGACGGCAAGAAAGTTACGCAATTCCGCGCGACCACCAAAATCTACTTTGACGTCGAGCACTGAAAGCAGTTGTCAGTTGTCAGTTGTCAGTTGCCAGTTGTCAGTTGTCAGCAAAAGCATAGGCCCGAGCGCCCGGAGCGCGCTCCGCCTCGCTTGTGCTGTCCCGAAGTTACCCGGAGATCTACGCAGCGTTGGTTAGCGCTTGCAGCAACTGCTCTCGTTCCTGGTTAAGTTGCGTGAGTTCGGCGGTCTCCGGTCCGGAAGAGACCCAGCCCTCGGTCAGCTCACAGGCTTCCAGGTCCCGCAGGCGTTCATCGATCTCGCGGATGCGCGCCTGAATCATCTCCCTGGTTTCGACAGCCATGGCCCGCCTCCGGCACCAGTATTCTCCAACTGCTACGCCCTGAAGCAGAGAAAATCAGCGCGCCGCCCAAAATGGGAATGGCAGCCAAGCGGAGGTGCGGGCGAAATATCACCGGAACGAGTGACTCTGGTCACAGGACTTTTCCCGGCCAAGGCGCAGGCTATCCGGTTTGCCGCAAGAGGCATCGCCCAGACAACGATGCCGGTTGCAGCCCACACCCGCACGGAGGTGCGCATGCGTCCTGTCTACATGATCTCGGGTGGCATCACCAAGTTCACCAAGGCCGACCCGCGAAAATCATTCCGCAAGATGGTGAAAGAGGCATTCGATTACTCGATGAACGACTGCCCGCGGCTGACCAAGGATAGGATCGATGGATCGGTGGTCAGCTACTTCAGCGATCACTTCACCCGCCAGTTGATGGCCGGAATCATGGCCGTGGACATGTGCGGGCTGGTGCCCAAGCCCACGATCCGGGTGGAAGGAGGCGGCGCCACCGGCGGGCTCTGCTTCCAGGAAGCGTGGCGGCACATCGCGTCCGGCTGGCTGGACTGCGTGGTCGCCATCGGTTTTGAAACCATGTCGCGGGTAAACACCTGGAAGGGGAATGAGTTCATCGCCCTGGCCAGCGACACCAACTTCGATTTTCCGGTGGGCGGTTTTTACAGCGGCTACTACGCCATGATGGTGGTCCGGCACATGCATGAGTTCGGCACCACGCCGAAGCAGTTGGCGCAGGTCAGCGTCAAGAACCACCGCAATGCCCTGAATAACAGGTGGGCGCAGCACCACTACGACCTCACCGTGGAGGACGTGCTCCGCTCTCCGATGGTTGCGTATCCGCTGACGATGCTCGACATCTGCACCATGTCCGACGGCGCTGCCGTCTGCATCCTGGCCAGCGAGAAAGTGGCGGAGAAGGTCTGTGACAACCCGGTCAAGGTGATCGGCGTGGGCCAGGGTTCCGACGCGATGCGCATGTCCGACCGGCCGCACGGCGCGGTGCCCCTGCTCAAGCACGAAGACGCAAGCTGGTACAAGGGCCTGAAGTACCCGGGCGTACACAGCTTCCGCGCCGGACGCATGGCGTCGAAGATGGCGTACGAGCGAGCGGGCATCGAAGATCCGCGCGAGGACGTGGACTTCGTCGAACTGCACGATGCCTACACCTCGAGCGAGATCCAGACGTACGAGGACATGGGCCTCTGCCGCTACGGCGACGGCGGTAAGTTCGTCGAGCAGGGCCATGCCGATCTGACGGGGAAGATCCCGGTCAATCCGTCGGGGGGCCTGCTGGCCTGCGGCCATCCCGTGGGCGCCACCGGGCTGATGCAGGCAGTCTTTGCGTTCTGGCAGCTCCAAGGCGCCATCGCCAAGCACAACGCCGGCGATGACACCATACAAGTAAAGCAGAAACGCGGGCGGGGCAAACGCGGCTTGCGGGGCGCAATTCACAGCCACGCGGGCACGGGGACTTACGTCACCGTGAGCATTCTCGAAAGTACTTCCACCAACGGCCCGGCGTCCACGGCCAGGAGGAAACGATGAGCAGAGCAGCAGTCACAAAGAAAAAGGTCGCGGCGAAGCCAACCGCGAAGTCGCCGGCCGGTACGAAGCCGGTCTACGACAAGATCCGCTTGCCGGAGGTTGACACGGGCGCAGTGGTGTTCTGTACCGACCCGCTGCTGGTCAAGGAGCGCTACACCGTCGACTACCTCAACAGCTATGCGGAAGACACACCCTTTTTCACCGGGCTGGCCCAAGGCAAGCTGATGGGCAGCGAGTGCAAGAGGTGCGGATATCGCTTCGCTACGCCGCGCGCTTACTGCATGGAGTGCGGCGCCGAGACGCGCTGGTACGAACTGCCCCTCGAAGGGCGCGTCCACACCTGGACAACGTGCTACTTCGGCTCGGAAAGCTTCTTGAAGGAAACGCCGTTCAACCTGGCGCTGATCGAGTTCGATGGCGTCAATACCCTGCTGCTGACGCGCCTGGTCGGGCTCACCGAAAAGGAGATCAAGGTGGGCATGCCGGTGCGGGCGAAGTTCCGCCGCCTGGCACAGTTCAAGCCCACGGACGTTTACTTTATCCCGAAGACGAAGGCGGGTAAGGCAGTCGCGTAGTTCCGTTCGGGATGTCAGCGGAAAAGCAAAGCCCGGTCGCGAGGACCGGGCTTTTTCCTTGCGCCTTACGCCTAGAGACTGCTCATGTTCGACAGGAACGTGCCGTTATTCGGCGTTTTGCTGAGCTTGTCGATGAGCAGTTCCATCGCTTCGACCGGCGACAGCGGGTTGAGCACCTTGCGGAGCACCCAGATGCGCTGCAGGTCTTCCTTGGGGATGATGAGCTCTTCCTTGCGGGTGCCGGAGCGCTGGATGTCGATGGCCGGGAAGACGCGCTTGTCGGACAGCTTGCGGTCCAAAATAATTTCGCAGTTGCCCGTGCCCTTGAACTCTTCAAAGATCACGTCGTCCATGCGCGAGCCGGTGTCGATGAGCGCGGTGGCGATGATGGTCAGCGAGCCGCCCTCTTCGATGTTGCGCGC
>DAISJI010000272.1:0-3121 GCA_036821585.1 Terriglobales bacterium | reverse complement strand
AATTTGCAAAGTACGACTCAAATGCTTTCTACTTTGCAAATTACAAATTACAAATCGTCAATCACTTCCCCTTCCACACCGGCTTGCGCTTTTCCATGAAGGCCGCGATGCCTTCCTTCGCGTCTTCGAGCTTCATCAGCTCGTCTACATAAATCTGCTCGGCGCGCTGGAGGCCCTTGTCGAAGTGAATCGCGTCCCAGGAATAAAGGGCTTTCTTGCAGACAGCGAGCGCCGACGGGCTGAGCTTGGAAAGACGCTCGGCGGTCTCCTCGACCAGGTCCGCAAGTTCATTTTCCGGAACCGCTTCATTCGCCAGGCCGATGCGCATCGCGTCCTCGCCGGTGATGGAGCGGCCGGTGAGGATGAGGTCGGCGGCGCGTTTCTGTCCGACGATCGCCGACAGGATCACGGCGGCAACCGGCGGAAAGGCGGCCAACGAAATTTCCGGAAAGCCCCAGGTGGCGTTGTCGGCCGTGAATACGAGGTCACAGATGGCAGCCAACTCCGCACCGCCGCCCATGCAGTGGCCGCGCACGACAGCCATCGTGACGTTGCGCGTGGCGGCGATCTTACGGATCACGCCGTGAAACTTGTTGAGCATCTGGTGGATCTTGTCGGGCGTGTGGATTTTCACGTCCACGCCGGCGCAGAAGGCGCGGTCACTGCCGGCGAAGATGATGGTGGAGATGTCGGAGCGCTCTTCCATTTCGTCGAGAAAGGCGGCGAGTTCGTCCATGGTCTCGAAGTCGAGGATGTTGAGCGGCGGATGCGACAGGATGACGCGCGCGATGGGCGGCTGCTCGGTGGTCATCAGGCGTGTGTAGCGGCGCGAATTCGTTTGCGGCGTGCTCATAGTTAGCTTGTCCAGAAACCTTCTTTATCGTACTCGCGAATCGCGGCCAGCTCCGCGGCATTGGGCGGCGAATTCCTCAAATGTTAATCGCCGATTTGCGCACCTCGCCGATGGTTAACATCGGGTCGCGGGCGCCGGCTTTTTCGGCGATCCAGTTCTTGTCGTTCTTGATGATTTCGATGAGCAGATTCTTGTCGGCTTCGGTCGGGAGCCAACTCTCGATCTGCTGCGCGTATTCCTTGTCTTCCACCATCTCGCCGGTGTTGGGATGGAACTTCTGTCCCGCCCAGCGGCCGATATTGCGGTTGAACTGGAGGTGCGGCGTGTAGAGCGGCTCGACCCCTTGCGCCATGTAGGTGTTCAGTCGCGACACCAGGCCGGCCACCTCGTCGCGGTAGAGATGGCGGTTGTAATCGTTAATGTCGTCCATGTCGGGCTCGGACTGGTTCTTGGGCTCGTCGTAGCGGCCCTTGATACCCCACACGTAGGCCCAGTGCGCCGAAGAAGAATGATCGGTGCCGAACAAATCGTAAGAACCGGAGATCCACTTGTTCAGATATTTCTGGATCAGCCAGGCGGGGACGCGACCGGCTTTGACGACGCGCGCCAGGCCGTCGTTGCCGCAGCCCATGTGAAACGCCTCTTCGCGCAGCATGTACGACATCGAACGTCCGAGCGGCGCGAAGGCCGAGTACTTCAGCATCTGGAGCTGGAACTTGCCGTCGCGGTCAACGAAGTCGGTGTAGGTGAAGAAGTCCATCCAGTTGTCGACATCGACGTTGAAAGCGCCGAGCAGACGCTTGTTCTCGAAGGCGCGGCGCTCCAGCATCTTCTGCGCCTCGACTTTGCCCGACGAACCAAAGTGATCCACCAGCAGCGCGCACATCTGCCAGCCGTGGCGCATCTCCTCGATCCAGACGCGGAGCAGGGCCTGGCGGTCGTAGTCGGTGGGCGCGGTTTCGTAGAGCCAGCGCTGCTGCTCGACCGAGGCGAACTCGGTGTCGCCCTGGTAGACGATCAGGTTGAGCAACGCGTCGCGCATCTGCTGGGTCGGGACCTGGCGCAGCGACTCCCACTTGGGACGGCCCTTGTAGTGGCCGAACTGGATTTCGTTGGTCTCGATGGCGCCGAAGAGCCTGTCGAACTTGAAGTTCTTGATCTCGCCCTGGTTGACGCCAATGTCCTTGCGCCAGTCGTCGAAGAGTCCTTCCCAGTCGCTGAAGGTGCCGATTTTGGCTACTTTACCTGGCATGAATAACCCCGAAGTGCTGAGTTCTGAGTTTCGAGTGCCGAGTTCTGAATACCGGATGCGAGGGACTCAGCCACTCGGAACTCAGCACTCAGAACTCGGAACTCGTAGTTATTTCGCCGTGAACGTTGCCGGGCGCTTCTCGACGTAAGCAGTAAGGCCTTCCTTGGCGTCCTGGCTGTTGAATAAGATCGCCTGGAGTTCGCGTTCCACGGCCAGTGCGGATTCCATCGGAAGCTCCCAGCCGGTCTGGACGGCGCGCTTGATGTGTCCGACGGCCTTCGCCGCCTTGTTCGGCGGAGTGAACTGGCGCGCGTACTCGAGCACGTTCTCCATGAAGTTTTCGCGCTCGAAGATGTCGTTCACAATTCCCATCTCCTTCGCCTCTTCAAACGAGAAGGTATTGCCGGTGACCATCAGTTCGATCGCCTTCGACTTGCCGACCAGCCGCGACAGGCGCTGCGTGCCGCCGGTTCCGGGAAGCACGCCGAGGTTGACTTCCGGAAGACCGATCTTGCCGGCGTCTTTGCGCGCGATGCGGAGGTCGGCGGCCATGGCGATCTCGAGTCCGCCGCCGACGGTGTGGCCGTTCAGCGCGGCAATCACCAGCTTGGGCGTGTGCTCCAGCCGCAGCAGCATCTCGTTGGCGTGCAGGCAGAAGTAGTACTTGAAGGTCGGATCGACGCTGGACAGCATCTTGATGTTGGCGCCGGCGGAGAAGAACTTGTCGCCCGAGCCGGTCAGCACGATGACGTACACGTTGTTGTCGAAGCGCGCCTTCAGGATGTTCTCGTCGAGCTGGCGGTTCATCTCGTAGGTGTAGGTGTTCGCCGGCGGATCGTCCATCGTTATGACGGCGACACCGGCTTCGGTGCGGTACTGCACAAGCGATTTCGTAGCCTCAACGGGCTGGGTAGTGCTGGCCATCCTCGACTCCTTTTGTGCTCAGATCAAATTGTGGAAGGTGCAGTCCGCGGTCGGCGGGCTGGCGATTTCTGATTTGCAGAATTCCCCACAGA
>DAISJI010000271.1:0-3129 GCA_036821585.1 Terriglobales bacterium | reverse complement strand
GTCATCGCGACCAGCGAACCTACCCAAGCCGAATAGCCGATCAGCACGCTGGCGTAGAGGCCGGTGACGCGATAGTAGAGGACGTAGGAGAGCGTGAGCACATCCCAGAAGGCCATCAGCGCCAGGAAGACGCCGCCCTTCCCCAGGCGGGCGCGCCACAGTCCGAACGGTGACGCCAGCATGAACAGGTTGGCAATCCAGAAGGAGCCGAGGTAAAGATGCGTCAGCCAGGCACTGGGCTCGATGCTGGTTAGGACGCTGATCGACATCAGCGCCGCGATGTATCCCGGCCGAATGGCGCTCATGTTGACCGCGGGCAAGAAGAACGACGCGATCCAGACGACCAGGACAAGCAGGAAGAGGACGATCTGCATACCGCGGCTGGGCATGATGTCTGTTGTTATACCTTACTTGCTCTCTTTGGAGCCGGATTCGACCAGGCGCTTGGTCATGAGCACGATCCCGAGGACCTGTGTCCACTCGGAGACGATGTTGCCGATCACTTGTCCCCACCGCCCTTGCGCGTCCATGCGGACATAGGCGGCGACCCACATGGCGCCCGTGAGCACTAGGAAGATGGTGAGCGAATGGTCGCGCAACACGGTCTCCCAGCGCTTGGGAAGAAACGTGCGCGGCTTCTTGCTTTCGACGGAGCCGCGCTCGTAGAGAAACTTCGTTCCCAGCACCATGACCAGCGTTCCGCTCCAGTCGGCGACGGCGTTGCCGTAAAACGCGCCGAGATGGGTCACGGGATTGGAGCGCGAGTAGAGGACGATCCAAAGCGCAAGAATCGCGCCGGAGACAATGGTCAGCGAGTGTTTGAATACCCAGCCACGACGAGCAGTCATGCGCACCATGGTACGCGGCCCGCTGCGCTCCGGCGCTTGCCCGGCTATTTCACCTTGAGCAATTCGACGTCGAAGATCAGGATTGCGTTGGGAGGAACCGGTCCGCGACCCTTGGGGCCATAGGCGAGGTCGCCGGGGATTTCGAGACGACGCTTGCCGCCGACCTTCATGCCGGCCACGCCTTCGTCCCATCCCTTGATGACCTGGTGGGAGCCGAGGCGGAAGGTGAAAGGCTCGTCGCGATCGACGGAGCTGTCGAACTTCTTGCCGTCGGTGAACCAGCCGGTGTAGTGGACGGTGACGTCCATGCCGCCGATGGCCTTGTCGCCGGCGCCGACCTTGATGTCCCAGATCTTCAGGCCACTGGGCGTGACGGTGGGTTTGCCTTCGATCGTGGGCGGACCATCTTTCTTGTCGGAAGCGAAAAGAGATGCGCCAAGGAGGAGCAGGGCGGTGAGCAAGGTGCGAGTGATCATAATGGGCTCTGGGCTCCAGGCTCTGGGCTTCAGGAAAACCAGTCGTTCCATTGCCCAGGCCGGAACAGGATATCAGTAACCCAAGGCGGATTTCAGAATCGTTAGCGCGGGCGGCGCATCTTGGTCACAGGATTGTGTGGAGGAGATAACGATGACGGTTCGGATGAGAATTGTTGGCCTGCTCGCCGCGGTGTTGGTGGTGGCGGCGTCGGCGAGCGCGCAGGACTGGGCCAAGGCGAAGCTGGAGAAGTCGCCGCGCCATGGCGAATGGGTCACGATCAAAAGTGGCGATCGCAACGTGCAGGCATTCGTCGTCTATCCGGAAGTAAAGAGCAAGGCGCCGGTGGTGCTGGTGATCCACGAGATCTTCGGCATGACCGACTGGGTGCGCGACACGGCCGACCAACTCGCGGCCGCCGGATATATCGCGATTGCGCCGGACCTGCTGTCGGGAATGGGGCCGAATGGCGGAGGATCGAGCGCGTATGCGAGCGTGGATGATGCGCGCGGCGCGGTGGGCAAGCTGTCGCCGGACCAGGTGACCGCCGACCTGAACGCGACCGCGGACTACGCCAAGAAACTGCCGGCATCGAATGGGAAGCTGGCGGTGGCGGGATTCTGCTGGGGCGGAGGGCAGTCGTTCCGCTTCGCGACCAACCGGCCGGATTTGAAAGCGGCATTCGTGTTTTACGGGCCACCACCGGAGGGCATCGACCGGATCAAGGCGCCGGTATACGGCTTTTACGGCGGCAACGATGCGCGCGTTAACGCGACCATCCCGAAGGCACAGGAAGACATGAAGGCGGCGGGCAAGACGTATGAGCCGGTGACCTACGAGGGCGCGGGACACGGCTTCATGCGCGCCGGGGAAGCGCCGGACACAAACGAAGCGAACAAGAAAGCGTACGAAGAAGGCTGGAAGCGCTTAAAGGAACTGCTGAGGAAAATCTAGTTTCAGTTTCGAGTTTCAGTTTCAGCAAGAATCGGACCGTCTCTAACACCGCTCTGAGCGTGGAGTTTCGCGCAGGAGCGGTTTTCTTTTTGTGCAGGGGAAGGAATCTTTACGATTCGACACGCAAACGTCACGTGCGAGGGCCTGCGTCCTGGGTCTAATCAAGTAACGAACCAGTCAGCTTGTGACACGGCGGCGTGAGCGCAGGCGGCGGAGGGAAGCAGATGCAGGGAAGCAAAGTTCTACTCGCAGCAGCGTTATGCCTGGTCCTGGGCGGAGCCGCCCTGGCACAGGACCGCGACCACGACCGGAACGGAGATGGTGCGCGTTCGAACTCGCAGTCACAGCATGCGCGTCAGAACCGCGGCCAGGTCCAGAATAGTGGCCAAGCGCGGTCGACGTCACAGTGGCAGCAACAGCGCCCGACCCGCGATCAGGATGGTGACCGGAACCGCAATAACGGCTATCGGCGTGGCCAGACGTATCCGAATGGCACCTACTACCCGAACAGCGGATATCCGAGCGGCCAGTCGTATCCAAATGGAACGTATTATCCGAACAGCGGATATCCGACGAATGGCGGGTACTACCCGAACGGACAATATCCGGCGAATGGCGGGTACTACCCGAACGGGCAATATCCGGGCGGTCAGTATCCGGGGACGTACGGCTCCTACGGCAACCAGGGCCAGTTGCAGCAGATCGGCTACCAGGATGGCCTGAGCGATGGGCAGCGCGACCGCACCACCGGACACAGTTACCGTCCGGCAGAAGACTTGAGTCATCGCAGTAACCGCAACGATGGCTCTTACAGCCAGGCGTACATGCAGGGCTACCAGCAAGGCTGGGGCAA
>DAISJI010000270.1:0-3142 GCA_036821585.1 Terriglobales bacterium | reverse complement strand
ACCAGCTTCTTGTCGATGTGACGTTCCAGCAACTGCACGATGAACTTCCGCAAATCCGCGCCCCGCTTCCGCGGCCACGCTTCTCCGGCGAGCGCATCCACCGGCGTCCGGAACATTTCCGCCGCCAGCGCCCGCGATTCCACCGACAGCTCCGACGACGCCAGGCGCTTGTCGTTCTGGCACATCAGGCCGTCCACCAGCGCGTGAAACCAGGCGCGATGCCCATTCAGCGCCTTGCCGCAAACGACGCACTCGCCCAGTCCGGGCAGGAATCCGACCAGGCGCGCCATCCAGAGCTCGAAGTACGTCACCGGCATCCAGATCGCGTCGCCGCGCAGGTTCCGCAGCACCGAGAGCGCGAGCCGAAAGATCGTGTCATTCGCCTCGCGGTCGGGCAGAAGCTCGTCGAGCAACTCCGCCACGTGTCCCAGCGCCGCCAATCGCCGGTAATCCAAAGGCTCGGCCAGCGGCGAATCCAGCACCTCGCACGAATCGATGCGCGCAAGTTCCTGATGCTCGCGGTCTTCCCAGAACACGCGCACGCAGGTCACCAGCTCCAGCGCGCCGCCAAATCGTTTGCGCGACTTCTTCGCCGCCTTGGCCACGCCCTTCACCTTGCCTTCGGCACGGGTGAAAAACGTAACCAGCAGGTCCGATTCGCGCAGCGGATAGCTGCGCAGCACGATCGCCTCGGACTCCTTGAGGGCCATAGCAGCGGCTTACGGAAAGCCCCGATGTACCGGGCGCAAACAATCATTTTAGCGGAGTAAAAGCAAACGCGCACCCGAAGATGCGCGTTGCAGGAATTCGCGAAAGCCGCGGTTACGCCGGCGTACGGCCGTAGTAGGCGGCGTTGCGCTCGGTGAAGGCTTTCCATTTTTCCGGCAGGTCGTCGAGCGCGAAGATGGCCGAGACCGGGCACACCGGCACGCAGGCGCCGCAATCGATGCATTCCACCGGATCGATATAAATCATTTCCTCGCCGGCGAACGCGGCTTCGTCCTTCTTGGGGTGGATACAATCCACCGGGCAGGCATCGACGCAGGCCGTGTCCTTGGTACCGATGCAGGGTTCCGCAATTACGTATGCCATGACTCTCTCCCTTGTTCCCCGATTGGTTCTATGTGCCGAATAATCTACCCAATTCCCTTATTCTACGCCAGTAGTTAGTTGCCAGTTGCCATCTGGGACAGCCAATGGCGACGGATTACTGGTGAGCTGCGACCCGCTCCTGCGCCGGCTCGTACTCGCAAATATACCCCGCCACCGCGCTGGCGGCGACCGTCAGGGGGCTGGCCAGGTACATCTGGCCGGGGCCGCTGCGTCCCGGAAAATTCCGGTTCTGCGCGCTGATCACGACCTGGTCGGGACGCGTCGAAACGCCCGGACCCGCATTGATGCAGGCGCCGCAACTGGGCTCGATCACGATCGCGCCCGCCTTTTGGAAGATGTCCAGGTAGCCCTTGCGGATGCAGTATTCGCGCGTCTGCTGCGAGCCGAACTGGATGTAGAACTTGGTGCTCTCGGCGACCTTTTTCCCCTGCTTGAGGGCGTCGGCGAGCACCACGGCATACATATCCATGTCGTCGTTCTTGCCCGCCGTGCAGGTGCCGCCGTAGGCGATCTCGACCGGCACGGGCGTGTTCAGGTCGCGCACGAACTTGCCGTTGCCGGGATCGCCGGGGGTGGCGACCATCGGATAAATCTCGTCGGCGCTCAGTTCGATCACGTGCGCATACTGCGCGTCCGGATCGGAATACAGCCCCTGAATCAACTTCTGCGCTGCGGCGCGATCCATGCCGCGACGCTCGACCAGGAAGTCCACCGCCTTCTTGTCCGGCGCGACGATGCCGGTGAAGCCGCCGATTTCGGCCGCCATGTTGGTGAGGGTGGCGCGCTCGTCGATGGAGAGATCCTCGACCGCCTCGCCGGAGTATTCGATCACCTTGGCCAGCGCCTGCCCGCTGCGGACGTAGTCGAGCGCCAGCACCGCGAGAATGAAATCCTTGGCGGCTACGTTCGGCTTGCGGCGGCCGCGAATGATCACGCGGACACTCTCGGGCACCTTCACGCGAACGTCCTTGGTGATCCACGAATTGAACACGTCGGTGGTGCCGATGCCGAAGGCCACGCAGCCAATCGCGCCCGAGTGCGGCGTGTGCGAATCGCTGCCCACGTTCACCTGCCCGGGGAGCGCGTAGCTTTCCAGCATTATCGAGTGGCAGATGCCCTCGCAGCCCTTGCGGTCCTTGAGTTCGCCGTGCAGCTGGATGCCCTGCGCCTTGGCGAAGTCCTGCTGCTTGAACTTGAGCTGCGTAGCCAGGTCGAGCAGGCCCATCTTGCGCTTTTCTTCCGACATCACTTCGTCGAGGAAAGTCAGGTGGTCGCGGAAAAACTTGATGCTGTCGCGGTCGTTCACCGGGACGTCCTTGCCCACCATCTGCTCGTAGAAGATCGCGGCCATGGGCGTGACGTACTCGTGCGAGAAGCGCAGGTCGGTGCGGACGAAACCGGTGTCGCCGGGCTTCACAGAAGTCTTCGGTCTTCGGTCTTCAGTCTTCAGGCCTCCTGGCTTTGGGTTTCCTGACGACTGAAGACTGACGACTGAAGACTCCTCTCCCATGTGGCTCGCGAATATCTTCTCCGCCACCGTCATGGGACGCGGCCCAGTCGTGATCGGCGGCAACGAAACCTTGCCCTGAAGTCTGGCTACGTTGAATGGAAACAGTCCGCCGTACTCGATGACCTGGCGCGTGATCTCGTCTTCGCCCTGGGTGAAGGTGGAGAGCGGAATCTCCTCGCCGCGGCGGATGTTGTCAATCAAGGAGAAGTCGGTCGAGGTCAGCACGCCCAGGTTCTGGCAGTTCTGCTTGTAAATGCGCTCGATGTTTTCGGCGATCACGACCTTGATCCCGGCGCACATCTCGGCGTAGGGCGACTGCTCGCGGCTGGAGCCCTTGCCGCGCCGCTTGCCGCTGACCGCGCAGACGAACCCGCCCTTCTTCACCGCGCCGCGCCCGATCGGGGTCACGTTGCCGCACTTGAGGCCGAGGTACGGAATCTCGCCCAGCGTCTCGTCGAAGTAGAAGCAGTAGTGCGCGGGGGTGATCTCGTCGGTGGAGATGTCGTCGCGCAGCTTGGG
>DAISJI010000269.1:1705-3157 GCA_036821585.1 Terriglobales bacterium | reverse complement strand
AGGTCACGGTGAGCTGTGTTGTTGTTCACCAATGATGGTGCTAATGTGGGGGTGACGCCATGACGACAATGGCGGGAGCATCCACCTTGGGAAACTTCGCAGGCGCGCTCGGAATTCCGGCCGAAGAGGCGGCGCTGGTCGCCGCACTCAAGTCGGGGTCCGAGGACGCGTACGCCTGGCTGATCTCGCAATTTCAGCAGCCCGTCTACAGCCTGGTTTACCGCATCGTGAACGATCCGGCCGACGCGGCGGACACCACCCAGGAAGTCTTCCTGAAGGTGTTCCGCGGCATGAAGCAGTTCAACGGCGGAGCGAGCCTGAAGACGTGGGTATACCGGATCGCGGTACACGAAGCGTCGAACCGCAAGCGCTGGTGGTTCCGGCACAAGGCGAAGGAAACTTCGATGGAGCCGGAAGAGAGCGAACGGGGCGGGCTGAAGGACACGCTGGCGGACCGCGGCGAGTCTCCGCTGGAGACGGTCGCGCACCACGAGTTGCGGGACCTGGTCGAAAGCGAATTGCAGCAGGTTACGGAACCGTATCGTACGACCGTCATCCTGAGAGACATCGAGGAGCTGTCGTACGAGGAGATCGCCGAAATCATGGAAACCACCTTGGGCACGGTGAAGTCGCGGCTGACGCGCGGCAGAGAGGCGCTGAAGAAGCGGCTGCACAAGCACCTGCCCGAGCTGGCCCCGGAATTCGCACCGGCGGAAACCATGGGCCCGCGAAAGAAGTCCATGGCCGCAACGGGCCATGAGATCGAGGTGACGTCATGAGATGTACGGAAGCCCGCTCGAAGCTGTCGCCCTACCTGGACGGCGTGCTCACGGGAGTCCAAATGCGGAACCTGGGCGAGCACCTGTCGGGATGCGACGACTGCAACCGGCAGTACGTGAGGCTGCGGCACACGCAGCGGGCGGTCGCCAACCTGGGCCGCAAGCAGGTCCCGGCGGAGCTGGCGTTGCGCCTGCGGGTGGCGTTGTCGCGCGAAGCGGCAGAGAGCCGGCGCGGCCGTTTCGAAGGATTCCGGGTGCGGGTGGAGAACGTATTCAACGCTTTCATGGTGCCGGCCACGGCAGGCGTGCTGACGTCGGTGATTATTTTCGGACTGCTGATCGGTTTGTTCGCGCTGCCGTCGCAGTTGCGCGCGTCGAGCAACGACGTGCCCACCATGCTGTACACGCCGCCGCAACTGATGACTTCGCCGTTCGCGACGAGCGTGGGCGCAAACGGCTCGGAGATGATCATCGTGTCGGTGGAGGCCGACGTTGATGCCGCAGGACGGGTGCAGGGGTATCGCATCGTGTCTTCCTCGAGCGACCCGAAGTCAATCATTCCGGAACTGGAGAACACGCTGATCTTCACCCAGTTCCAGCCGGCAACGGCGTTCGGACGTCCGACCAGCGGCAAGGCGCTGCTCTCGTTCGCCGCGATGGATGTGAAGGGCTA
>DAISJI010000269.1:0-1605 GCA_036821585.1 Terriglobales bacterium | reverse complement strand
TCCTTGCCAGCATTACCGGAATGCCCGTAAACTTGAGGTTCAGCCCCGTTTCTGCCCCGCAGGAGGATTGTGCTGCGAAGTAGCTTCCGATACGTGTGGACCGCGATGATTTGCGCGCTGCTCGGCGCACCTTGCGCGGCGCAACAAACCACCAGCAAGGTCACACTCGACGCCAACGAGACGCTGTTCAGCGTGGTGGCCGGCATCAGCCATTGCGGCTACGCGTCCGGCGCCGGAACCGAACAGCGCCGCGAGGTGCTGGCCGAGATCGCCCGCGCGGTCGGCAATTCCGAGCAGGCGCAGGCGGATAGCCACGAGCTGTGCCAGTTTTTCATCGATCACCGGCAGCCCGACCCCAATCGCGACCTGGCGCAGTACGTTTCACTGGCGCTGAACATGGGCGACGCGCCCAAGTTCGATTTCAAGGTCAAGGAAGCCGACGTTCCGCCCGACGCCAACTACGTGCTCGGATTCCGTACGCGGCTGGTGGAGTTCGCCAAGTCGGTGGGCCTGCACGAAATCTGGATGAAGCACGAGCCCGAGTACAACACGCTCATCGCGGGCTACCACGCGCCGGTGACCAACATGCTGCTCGCCACCGACGTCTACCTGCGGCTTCCGATGAGCGGCTACCTGGGCCGTGCGTTCACGGTGTACGTGGAACCGATGGAGGCGCCCGGTCCGGTCAACGCGCGCAACTATGGCAGCGATTACTTCCTGACGGTATCGCCGACCGCGGCCAACCTGCGCCTCGATGATATCCGGCACACCTACCTGCACTTCATGATCGATCCGCTGATCAGCAAGCGGGCGAGCACGCTGCGGCGACTGCAACCGCTGCTGAGCACCGTCGGCTCGGCGCCGCTGAACGACGACTACAAGCACGACATCGCTCTGCTGACGTCGGAGTCGCTGATCCGCGCCATCGAAGCGCGGCTGGCCGGCAAGGGCAAGCAGGACGAGCCCGTCCGCGAGCGCGAAGTCAACGAGGCCATGGCCGAGGGCTTCATCCTGAGCCGGTATTTCTTCGACCAGTTGGCGAAGTTCGAGAACGAGCCCGCCGGGTTCCAGGACGCGCTCGGCGAGTTCCTGTACAACCTGGACGTCGCCCGCGAGAAGAAGCGCGCCGAAGCGCAAGCGTTCACCACCAAGGCCGCGCCGGAGGTGCTGGCCAAGGCCAGGCCCGCAGCCGGTCCACTGGAACTGGCGGAGCAGCGCTTTGGGGCGGGCGACTACGACAGCGCGCGCGACCTGGCGCAGCAGGCGCTGAACGACAAGAAGGGCGACGAAGGGCGGGCGCTGTTCCTGCTAGCGCAGGTGGCCTCGCTGAACAAAGACATCAACGGCGCCAAGAGTTACTTCGCGCGCGCGCTGGAGACGAGCAAGGACCCGCACGTCGTGGCGTGGTCGCATATTTACCTGGGACGGATTGCCGACATCCAGGAAGAAAGGGAGCAGGCGGTGCTCCATTACAAGGCGGCGTTAAAGGCGGGCGATCCGCAGCCGCAGACGAAGGCGGCCGCCGAGCGAGGAATCAAACAGGCATACGAACCGCCGCGCGAGGCGAAGAAGAAGGAATCGGATTAGCAGGGCCCCGGCCGAGGG
>DAISJI010000268.1:1823-3168 GCA_036821585.1 Terriglobales bacterium | reverse complement strand
GTAATCATGGCGCAGACGCCGATCGGCTGCCGCACCGCCATGGCGAACTTATTCGGTAACTCCGAGGGCACGGTCACGCCGAACATGCGCCGGCCCTCGCCTGCCATGTAGAAGCCGGTGTCGATGGCTTCCTGCACGTCGCCGCGCGTTTCCTTGATGACCTTGCCCATCTCGCGGGTCATGTCGCGGGCGCACTGCTCCTTGCGCTCGACCAGAATTTGCGACGCGGTATAGAGCATCTCGGCGCGCGCGGGCGCGGGCACCAGCCGCCATTTGGTGAAGGCACGCTGGGCGGCATCCACGGCGGCTTCGACGTCGGCGGCGCCGGATTTCTGGAAGATGCCGACGACCTCGCGGGTATCGGCCGGGTTGATGTTCTCGAAGGTTTCGCCGGTGCTGGCTTCGACCCACTCGCCGTCGATGAAGTTCTTGTAGAGTTTTGCGGACCCTTGGGTGGGTGTGGCTGTCTGGCCTGCTGTCGAGGTAGCCATGTTGTGTGCCTCCTCGGCGGAGGATTGTACGCTGCTAGGCGCGTCGTTCCTCGGCCGAATCAAATTATCCTATGGGGCGCTGGCCCGGCAGGAAGTGAGCTACGGCACCTGGGCCGGTGACATGACCAAAGCCCCTGACCCTAAAGTGCGCCATTCTGTGCAATGTACCGGCATACTCAAGTCATTCACCTATTTGCGGTACATGACGCATGTGCTACTCTCGGCCCGTAACTCCTTAAGACAGAATACATCGTGCCGCCGAAACAAAAACAAGGCATCGAGCTTTCCTGGACGACGGTGACCTACCGCAGCGTTCTGCTGGCGATTCTGGCGGTAGTGATCGCCATTTCGATATTTTTGTCGCTGGTGTTCCCCGAGCAGAGTAAGAACCTGATGTCGAAGACCGGCGATGCCGTCAGCGGGATGCTCGGCAAGGCCAACCAAACGGCCGACAAGAAGGGCGGCGACCAGGCGACTTTCACGCAAATTGACGGCACCGTGCGCGTGAAAAAAGCGAACAGCAATACCTGGGTGAATGCCGACTACCAGACGCGCGTGGAGAAGGGCGACGTCATCCAGACCGGATCGGAAGGTCTGGCCAAAGTCGTATTTCCGGACCACACCTACTACACCATCAAGCAGGACTCGCTGATCGTGATCGAGGAAAACTCGACCAACACGGCGCAGCAGACGAATGTTTCGGTGGAGTTGACGACGGGTACAGTGGACCTCTCCACCGGAACTTATTCGCAGGGTTCGAAATCGCAGGTCGTTTTGGCCGGCGCCACCGCTGCCCTGGCGCCCGATTCGGCGGCGATGGTGCATAACGATCCGCGCACCGACCAGCACGAGAT
>DAISJI010000268.1:0-1723 GCA_036821585.1 Terriglobales bacterium | reverse complement strand
ATGTACCGGATGCGCATCTCCCGCAATCCTTATTTTTCGTCAACCGTGTTCGACAAGAAGGTGCCGGTGCCGCAGATCAAGACTTCGGCACTGCCCGAGGGCGCCTACTACTGGACGGTGCAGTCGGTGGACGAAAAGGGCAAGGAATCGGTGGAGAGCGAGAAGAACCGCTTCACCATGATCGCCAAGGGTACGGAAAACGTGGCCTTGCAGTTGGACTTGGATCCTTTCGTTCAACACGGACACACAATCGAGGTCCGTGGCAAGACCGAGCCCAGCGCGCGGGTGATGGTCAATGGTTTCGAGGTGCCGTCGGTCAAGCCGGATGGGACCTTCTCGTGGTTCTCGCCCACGTTGCCGACGGGCGAGAACGTGATCACGATCACGGCGCAGAACTCGAAGGGCGGCGTGAAGACGATGCAGAAGAAGGTCGTGATCCAGTAGTTTCCCGGTTTTCCCCCGGAAAAGTCCCATCGCCGGTGTGCGCCACACGTCGGAAGGGTTCAGGACACCCCAGAAAGTGCGGCCTCGCGCACCTGCGGAGAGTGTCGCGACTTTAGTGCACGGACAAGTCCGGCCGATTTCGACTAGAATTGAGGCAGTCGGCTGGGGCCAACCCTTCCCAGGGCCAGTATTCAAGGAACAGGCAAGAGAGAAGAAGTATGCCATCGAATGGTTTTCATCCCACATCGCGCTTTCATAACCTGCGTTCGCTGTTCAGCATGTTCTCCAGCGACCTCGCCATCGATCTCGGAACAGCGAACACGCTGGTTTACGCGAAGGGTCGGGGCATCGTGGTCAACGAGCCCTCGATCGTAGCCATCAATAAAAACAACGGCGACGTGGAAGCGGTGGGGAAGGAAGCCAAGGAAATGCTGGGCCGCACTCCGGGCAATATCGTCGCCATCAAGCCGATGAAGGACGGCGTCATCGCCGATTTCAAGGTCACCGAAAAAATGCTGACCTACTTCATTCAAAAGGCGCACAACCGCAAGATGCTGGTCCACCCGAGAATCGTCATCGGCGTTCCCAGCGAGATCACGCAGGTGGAAAAACGCGCCGTCATGGATTCGGCGTACCGCGCCAAGGCCAGTGAAGTTCACCTCGTCGAGCAGGCGATGGTGGCCGCCATCGGCGCCGGCCTGCCGATTACCGAGCCCAGCGGCAACATGATCGTGGACATCGGCGGCGGTACCACCGACATCGCCGTCATCTCGTTGAGCGGCATCGTGTATTCGCGCTCCGTCCGCATGGCCGGCAACCAGATGGACGAAGCGGTCATGAACTACCTGAAGCGGAAGTACAACCTGCTGATCGGCGAACGTACGGCGGAGCAGATCAAGATCGAGATCGGCAGCGCCTATCCGCTGGACAAGCCGCTGACCATGGAAATCAAGGGCCGCAACCTGATTGAGGGCGTGCCCAAGACGATCACCGTGGATGATGGCGAAATTCGCGAGGCTCTGAGCGAGTGCGTGGCAACGATTATGAATGCCATTCGCGTAGCGCTGGAGCGCACGCCTCCTGAGTTGAGCGCCGACATCAGCGACCGCGGCATCGTGCTCACCGGTGGCGGCGCGCTGCTCAAGAACCTGGACAAGCGCATCCGTGAAGAAACCGGGCTGCCGGTCTCTATTGCCGACGATCCGCTGTGCAGCGTGGTGCTGGGCACCGGCAGGATGCTCAGCGACTTCAAACTGCTGAGAAAGATCTCGCTGGAGTA
>DAISJI010000267.1:0-3205 GCA_036821585.1 Terriglobales bacterium | reverse complement strand
CAATTTTTTCGTTTTTCTTGTGACGCAGGTCACCGTCGAGTGTGCGGACATTGCGCTACCTTGCTGGTGAGGGAGTGCTCATGAGCTTGCGTTCCGCTGCCGGCCGACACGAGGTGCCTCCGGCGACGCAGCCCGGCCCGCCGATGCGGCATATGTCACGGCACTGTGTGATATGGCCCAGCGCCGCTCGGCTCGTGGCCGTAACCCGCTGATTCGCCAGCGGACTGGCTGGCACGGCGCGTGCACTTCTCCTCCGCTGAGGGAGTTACATGGCTGCCAAACAAAACATCTGGGATCGCGCGTTCCGCGTCCTGGCGTCACTGAAAACCGGCATCACCCTGCTCATCCTGGTCGGCATCGCCTGCGCCACCGGAACGTTCATTCTGCAGCGGCCCATTACCGAACCGGAAAACATGCTGCGCGCCTACTCTCCGCAGACGCTGCAATGGCTCGACCGCCTGCGCCTCACCGACATCTACCATGCTCCCTGGTTCATCCTGCTGCTGGCGGCGCTCGGCGTCAGCATCATCTGCGCCTCCATCGACCGCTTCCCCAAGGCCTGGCGCATGATTGCCCGCCCCTACATGCGCACCGACGTACACTTCCGCTCCGCTCTGCCCATGCAGGCGCACTTCGCGGCCGGCAACGCTTCGCAGGCATTGATGGCCGCCGAGAAGGCAATGAAGCATGCCGGACTCCGTCCCCGCCGCGTGGTCGAGAACGATGAAGTCTCGCTCTACGCCGAGCGCAACCTGCTCTCCGTTTTTTCCGTGTACGTCGTGCACACCAGCCTGCTGCTGATCCTGGCCGGCGGCATCGTGGACGCAATCTACGGCTACCACGGCTACGTCACGCTCAACAAAGGCCAGTCCACCGACCAGATTGAACTGCGCACCGGCGAAAACAAGAAGCTGCCCTTCACCCTGCGCTGCGATGGCGCCGGACAGGAAAATTACGCCGACGGCTCCCCGAAAAAGTATTGGTCCGATCTCGTCGTGCTCGAGAACGGCCGCGAGACCCTCAAGAAGCAAATCATCGTCAACGATCCCCTGGTCACCCACGGCATCCGCTTCTACCAGTCGGGCTACGGCCAGAGTGGCGAACTGGAAAGCGTGAAGTTCTACGTCACGACTCCGGGTGGTTCGCCAACCCAAGTCACGCTCGCCGGGAAGAACCCGGTACAGCTCGCCGACGGCAGTACCCTTCGCATCGCCGGCTTCATTCCCGACGCCGCCGTGCGCGAAGGCGAGATCTACGCCAAGTCGAACAACCTGAACAATCCGGCCTTTGAGCTGGCGGTGACTTCACCGAAGACCGCCGCCGGCGAACGCCTGTGGCTCGTTCCGACGGTGCAGCCCACCGTGCAGGCCAAGGAATCGGGCGTCACCATCGCGATCAAGAGCTTCGACGACGTGCAGACCACGCCCTTTACCGGCCTCCAGGTCTCGCACGAACCCGGACAGTGGGCCGTGTGGGCCGGCTGCCTGCTGATGGCCGTGGGCATGATCATGGCGTTCTACCTGGTCCACCAGCGCTACTGGGCGGTCGCTTACGAAGATGCGAAGACCGGCGGAACCGTGCTCTGGATCGGCACCGTCGCCGACAAGAACCGCGATCACTTCCAGGAACGCTTCGACGAACTGGCGAAAAATATCCGCGAGCAGGTCGCACAACCTGCCCGCGAACTGACACACGCTTAACTGTTTCTGGTTGTCCGAATTACGAATTTCGATTTTCATAACGCCGATCCCGCCGGCGCTCACAGAAAACGCGGGGACCGATTGAGGGAGGAATCATGGCGCGTACCGCAACCGCACCCATCGAAGCCCCGGCGGCGACAACGCCCTCGGGCAACGCACTCTTAGTCACCGTCATTCTCGGAACTGTCTTCCTTCTGTTCATGGCGTTTCTGAACGTGGTGAAGCCCGCCGACGGCGCGCCCGCCGGCAATCTATTCAACGAAGACAACCTTCTTTACGTCGCACTCATTCTTTATTCCAGCGCTGCCGCCCTGTACATCGGATTCGGCGTCACCGGCGTGGACAAATACGTCCGCTTCGCCTCCTACGCCACCATGATCGGCTTCGCGGCCAACACCCTCGCCGCCGGACACCGCTGGTACTCCGCCGGCCATCCACCCTTCGCCAGCATTTACGAGATGCTGCTCAGCTTTGTCTGGACCCTCGCCGCGCTCACCCTTTTTGCCGAACGCAAGTATGGCGTGAAGATCATCGGCACCATCACCATGCCGCTCGCCGTGACCGGCGTCATCCTGATGCAATTGCTCTCCTCGGCGGTGCGGCCGCTGGTTCCCGCCCTGCAATCCACCTGGCTGCACATTCACGTCTCGCTCGCCATGCTCGCTTACGCCGCATGCGCGCTCAGCTTCGCCCTGGCCATGATGTTCCTGATCAAGGACAAGATGAAGACCGAGACCTTCCTCGCCTTCACCAGCGCCATGACGGCCGCCATCTACTTCGGCGTCCTGACGCGCTTCGAACGCTGGGGCGGTCTGAACGTCATCGCCTGGGACTTCCAGAACAAGGAAGAAGTCTTCCTGCAGCGCGGCGTGCGCCTGTTCGTCACCATCCCCGACCTGGGCTGGCTTTTCGCGCTGGTGTTGCTCGCCGCTGCCGCGCCGCTGGCGTTCTACGGCTGGGCGAAATGGCGGAAGAACGACTCTTCCCTGGTCATCGCCAATCGCGCCCTGTTCATCAGCATCGCGCTGCAGATCGTGGCGCTGGGAGCGTTCGTGCTGCGCGCGCGCAATTCGGCTTATCCCGCGCTCGACGCCGACGGCCAGTTGGTCACCACCTCACTCTCCGCCAGCCCGTTCATCCTTACCGGTGTGCTGAGCGGAGTATTCGCGTCGCTGCTTTACCTGATGATGTACTGGCGCCGCCCCGACCTGGAGCGCCTGCTGCCCAGCGCCGAGGTGCTCGACCGCGTTACGTACAAGACGATCGGCATCGCCTTTCCCCTGCTGACCGCGATGATCGCCGCCGGCGCTTACTGGGCCAATCGCACCTGGGGCTCCTACTGGAGCTGGGACCCGAAGGAAACCTGGGCCGCCATTACCTGGTTGGTGTATGCGGGCTACCTGCATATGCGCGTCACCCGCGGATGGCGCGGACGCCGTGCCGCTTACTTCGCCATCCTCGGCTTTGCCGTGGTCATGTTCACTTTCTTCGGCGTCACGTACCTG
>DAISJI010000266.1:2090-3208 GCA_036821585.1 Terriglobales bacterium | reverse complement strand
GCCTGCACGCGATCGGTAAGGTCCTTGGTTACAGCGGCCACAAGGACGACCTTTCCTTCTGATTCACCGCCGACGACGACCACACCACTCTTTAAGAATTGCCGCAATCTGTCCACGATGTCACGCAGCTGCGCGTGTTGGAGCTTGTCTACCCGGAGCGGTAAGACTTTAATACCTTTGACAACCCGGATTTTGTCTTCGAAATTTGCTACTTGCGCAAGCGATTTCGAGACCCGCGTTTCATCCAGCTCTCTCTTTAGGCGCTTGATCTCATCGTCGCGCTCCCCGATTTCAGTCCGCAGCGCGGTCGCCAGCGAACCCTCGGGATGCTCCAGCCGGACCAGCGAGCGCGCCACCTGCTCGATCTGATGGTCGGCACGGAAGTGGCGCAGTGAACTCTCGCCGGCTGCCGCCTCGACACGCCGCACTCCCGAAGACACGCTGCCCTCGTCGAGAATCTTGATCAGCCCGATCTCGCCGGTCGCCGCAGTGTGCGTGCCGCCGCAGAGTTCGGTGGAGAAGTCGCCGATCTTGATGACACGCACCTTGTCGCCGTACTTCTCGCCGAACAGCGCCATCGCGTGATACTCGTTTACTGCAACGTCGATCGGCACGTCCTCAATCGTTTCCACTTTCTGGTTGCGCAGCACCTCGCGGTTGACGATGTCCTCGATGTCCTGCAACTCCTCGTCTGGGACGCTGGCGAAGTGCGAGAAGTCGAAGCGCAGGCGCCCGGGCGTGACCAGTGAGCCCGCCTGCTTCACATGCGTGCCCAGCACCTGGCGCAGACCGGCGTGGAGCAAGTGCGTCGCCGTGTGATGGCGCATCGTCGCCCAGCGTTTTTCCGTGTCCACCACGGCATCCACGCGATCGCCCACGTGCAGGTCTTCGCGTGCGACCACCTTATGTGCGCGCACGCCCTGCACCGGCGCGTAGCAACTCTCGACTTCGGCGACCACGATGTTGTGGTCGTCGTCGTAGAAGAGGCCTTGGTCCCCGATCTGTCCGCCCGACTCCGCGTAAAACGGCGTGTGGTCGAGCACGACTTCGCCCTGCAGGCCCTTCTTCAGTTCCTGTACGCCCTGCCCGTTGCGCAGCAGCGCCAGGATCTCGCAGCC
>DAISJI010000266.1:0-1990 GCA_036821585.1 Terriglobales bacterium | reverse complement strand
TCGAAGCCGTCCTGATCGAAGCCGATACCGACGTCGCGGCAGGCGTCGACGATGAAATCCAGCGGCAGTCCGAACGTGTCGTAGAGCTTGAACGCCTTCTCGCCCGAGTACATGGCGTGCGCCTGCGAATTCTCCTTCTTCGCGGCGAGCAGCGGCGCCAGATCGTCTTCCAGCCGCTTCAGCCCGATGTCCATCACGTGCGCAAAGCGGGTTTCTTCCGCTTTCACGATGTCGGCGACGCGCTGCTTGCTGTCCTTCAGCTCCGGATACGCCGCTTCCATCTCCTGCGCGACCGCAAAGATCATCTCGAACAGGAACGGCTTGTTCGCGCCGTTGAGGCGTCCGTGGCGGATGGCGCGCCGCATGATTTTGCGCAGCACGTATCCGCGTCCTTCGTTCTGTGGCAGCACTCCGTCGCTGATGAGGAACGTCGCCGCCCGCGCGTGGTCGGCGATGATTCTCAGCGACGCCGGACGAATCTCGCCATTACCGTTCTGTGTTTTCAGCAGTTCTGCCGCGCGCCGAATCAGCGGCTGGAATAGGTCGGTGTCGTAGTTCGAGATCACTCCCTGGAGCACGCTGGCGACACGCTCCAGGCCCATGCCGGTATCAATCGAAGGCGCGGGCAGCGGGTTCAGAGTGCCGCCGGCGTCGCGGTCGAACTGCATGAACACCAGGTTCCAGATCTCGACGTAGCGCCCGCACTCGCAGCCGAACGCACAGTCCTTATGCCCCAGGTCGCTGGCCTGCGGGCCCATGTCGTAGTGAATCTCGCTGCACGGGCCACACGGTCCGGTGTCGCCCATCTGCCAGAAATTGTCCTTCAGGCCGAATTCAAAGATGCGCTCCTTGGGCACGCCCTCGTCTTCCCAGCAGCGGTACGCTTCTTCGTCGCGCGGGACCGAGCCTTCACCCTTGAAGATGGTGACGTAGAGCTTCGACTTGTCGATGCCGTACCACTCCTTCGACGTAATCAGTTCCCACCCGTAGGCGATGGCGTCCTTCTTGAAGTAGTCGCCGAAGCTGAAGTTGCCGAGCATCTCGAAGAAGGTGTGGTGGCGTGCGGTAAAGCCGACGTTTTCCAGGTCGTTGTGCTTGCCGCCGGCGCGGACGCATTTCTGCGAAGTCGTGGCGCGCCGGTAATCGCGCTTCTCCACGCCGAGGAAGACGTCCTTGAACTGGTTCATGCCGGCATTCGTGAAGAGAAGAGTCGGGTCATTCGCCGGGACGAGGGAAGAAGAATGCACCTCGCGGTGACCGCGCTGGACAAAATAGTCCAGGAACTTGCGCCGGATTTCGTTGCCGGAAAGCATTTTTGGGCCGCTGGGCTCTGGTCGCTAGGATGAGCGGTTGCGAAGCATCGATTTTACCATCCGCAACTTGTAGGCGATGTCATCCTGAGCGAAGCGAAGGATCTATGCATTTCCGCCGCCACCAAGGCACGGAGAGAATTTGAAATTTGCAATTTTCAAATTTGCAATTTTCAATTCCTCCGCGTCCTTTGCGGTAAAGTTGTTTCCCCCATGCCCTTCAAGGTCCGCAAGCGCGACGACTGGACCGAGCAGTCGCTCTACGAGTATGCGGTGGGTGCGCTCGGACGCCGCATGCGGACCGTCGCCGAACTGAAGCGCCTGATGCGGCAGCGCGTGGAGAAGAGCGAACTGGGCGACGCGCTCATCGAGTTGGTGGTCCGCCGCTTGAAGGACCATGGATACCTGAACGACACCGACTACGCCGCCACCTACACGTCGCTGCGGCGCGATAACGAGAAGTTCGGGCGCATGCGCGTCATCACGGAACTGAAAACGCGCGGGGTGCACGGCGACATCATCGAAAAAACCGTCGGCGCTGCCTACGAGGGCGTTAACGAAGAGAAGCAAGCGCGCGAGTTCCTGCACCGCAAGCGCCTGCGGAAGCCCACGAACCAGAAAGAGGCCGCGCGTATTTTCCGGACCCTTGCCCGCGCCGGCTTCCGCACCCGCACCGCCAT
>DAISJI010000265.1:0-3213 GCA_036821585.1 Terriglobales bacterium | reverse complement strand
GGCGAAGCTGTCCATCAGGCCGCTGACGGTGGAGCCTTCCTTGGCCATGGTGATGAAGATCTCGCCGGGCTGCTGGCTGGGATAGACGCCGACGGTGATGTAGCCCTCGTGTCCGCCGACATTGAACTTGTGGGTAATGGACGCGCGCTCGTTGGGCAGGCGGTGACGGCGGGCCAGCGGAGGTCCGTCTTCGTGGTCGAGGTCCATCGGCTCCTGCTTGGCCGTGATGGTCACGACGTTGTTCGTGCCGTTGGCCGACGTCTTGCCGGTATCGTTCTTGTCGTCCTTAACCACCATGGGCTGCGACTTCTTGCAGCCGTCGCGATAGATGGCGACCGACTTCAGTCCCAGCCGCCACGCCTGCATGTAGGCTTCGGCGATATCTTCCACGGTGGCGTTTTCCGGCATGTTGATGGTCTTCGAGATGGCGCCGGAGATGAAGGGCTGCGTCGCGGCCATCATGCGCAGGTGTCCCATGTACTGGATGGAGCGCGTGCCCTTGGCCGGCTTGAAGGAGCAGTCAAAGACGGCCAGGTGCTCGTCCTTGATGTGCGGCGCGCCTTCGATCGTGCCGGTGGCGTCGATGTAGCTGACGATGGCGTCGCACTGTTCCGATGAGTAGCCGAGCTTGAACAGCGCCGCCGGGACGGTGTTGTTCACGATCTTGATCATGCCGCCGCCAACCAGCTTCTTGAACTTCACCAGCGCCAGGTCGGGCTCGACGCCGGTGGTGTCGCAATCCATCATGAAGCCGATGGTGCCGGTGGGGGCGAGGACCGTGACCTGGGCGTTGCGGTAGCCGAATTTCTCGCCGTGGGCCAACGCGTCATCCCAGCAGTCCTTGGAGGCTTCGATCAAAACCTTTACCGCAGGGGTCGCAGGGGACGCAGAGGAAGAACCGATATTGTTCACGGAAGCCCTGTGCATCCGAATTACATCGAGGAAAGGCTCGCGGTTGATGAAGAAGCCGGGGCAGGCGCCGTCACGGTCGGTGGAGGCGATGCCGGCGGTCTTCTGGGACGCGGGATCGAGCGTGGGGCAGAGTTCGGCAATGCGCGAGGACTGGAGATACGCTTCGCCGCACATGATGGCCGTCACGCAGGCGGCGTAGTCGCGTCCGGCATCGGAGTCGTAGGGCAGGCCGCTGGCCATCAGGAGCGCGCCCAGGTTGGCGTAGCCGAGGCCGAGCGGACGGTAGTCGTGCGAATTGCGGGCGATGGACTCGGTCGGATAGCCGGAGAAGTCCACCAGGATCTCCTGCGCGGTGATCATGACGTCCACGGCGTAGCGGTAGGCTTCCACGTCAAACTGGCCGTTGGGAGCGAACTTCATCAGGTTCAGCGAAGACAGGTTGCAGGCCGAGTCGTCGAGGAACATGTACTCGCTGCAAGGATTCGAGGCATTGATGCGCGCGGTGTTCTTGGAGGTGTGCCAGCGGTTGACCGTGGTGTCGAACTGCATGCCGGGATCGCCGCAGTGCCAGGTGGCTTCGGCGATGCGGTCGAGCATTTCCTGGGCGCGATAGGTCTTGTGCGCGGACTGGTCCTGCACGTTGCGGGTGGTGAATTCGGCGTCGCGCTCGACGGCGGCCATGAACTCGTCGGTCACGCGAACGGAGTTGTTGGCGTTCTGGAAGAAGATGGAGCTGTAGGCCTCGGAATCGGGGGAGCTGCCGTCGTATCCCACGCCGACCAGGGCGTGCGCCTTCTTCTCTTCCTTGAGCTTGCAGTCGATGAACTCCTCGATGTCGGGATGATCGATGTTGAGGATGACCATTTTGGCGGCGCGGCGGGTCTTGCCGCCACTCTTGATGACGCCGGCGAAGGCGTCGAAGCCGCGCATGAAGCTGAGCGGGCCGCTGGCAGTGCCGCCGCCGGAAAGGGATTCGTGCGAGCCGCGCAGCGGGCTCAGGTTGGTGCCGGTGCCGCTGCCCCACTTGAAGAGCATGGCTTCGGTCTTGGCCAGGCCCATGATCGACTCCATGGAGTCGTGGATGGCGTTGATGAAGCAGGCCGAGCACTGCGGGTTCTTG
Organism: Terriglobales bacterium; assembly: GCA_036821585.1. Lineage (GTDB taxonomy): Bacteria > Acidobacteriota > Terriglobia > Terriglobales > Acidobacteriaceae > DAISJI01. The sequence goes on along the minus strand of DAISJI010000265.1, from coordinate 1,181 downwards.
TAGCCGCTGCGGGACAACTCGACCGTCTGCGTCTGCGGGTTCCAGTGCCAGTTGGCGGCGTCGGCATCGGGCTCGATGCGGTCGCAGCCGACGTTGAACCAGACCGGCGAGTTGAAGGCGGCCATCTGGTGAACGAGGATGTGGGCGAGCTCGTCGTGGAAGATGGCGGCATCGTCGGCCGACTTGAAATAGCCGCCCTGGATGCCCCAGTCACGGATGGTCTCGGCGACACGGGAGATGAGCTGGCGGACGCCGGTCTCGCGCTCGCTGCTGCCGAGGCGTCCGTGGAGATACTTGCTGGCCACGATGTTGGTGGCGGTCATCGACCAGTCCTTGGGGACTTCCACGTCTTTCTGCTCGAAGATCGCGACGCCGGCGGCGTCGGTGATCTGAGCGTTGCGCAGCTCCCATTCCACGGTGTCGTAAGGGGAAATTTCCGCCTCGGTAAAGTAGCGGCGGAAAGAGAGGCCGGGGGCCTTACGGGTGGACTTGATGGGAGCGCTGGACGTGGTGGCGGTCGTGACGTTGGTGGTGACGTCGGCCATTTCTCTTATCTCCTCAGAACAGTTGCCAGTTGCTAGTTGCCAGTTGTCAGTTCCCACCCTTGCAAAACCGGTCAGGGTGGGGCACCCGTCGATCTTTGCCCGTCATTGCTGACGGGCGGCCCCGGGAAGAGTGTCACCGCAACCCGAGGCAAAGCGTTGCCGCAGGCGGTCGCGGCGTGGTTGGGAGACACGTCTCCCGTTGTCAAAATCTTGAAAAGAACTGCTCAGGCGGCGGGGTACCGATTAGTACCGGACCGTCGGGGGTAGTTCCCGATTGGGCAGCTATCGCGCTGCCGGCGCCCACTTTTTGCGGGACGGGCGGTTCAGGTTGCCGATTCCGTCTCGCGTTTACATCACCCTGGGATGGTGAAATTACGCCTCTATATTGTGTCTGTCAAGTGCCTAACACAACATATTGTATCGCGTTTACCGTACCTCCTGGGTTACCAAGGAATCAAAGTTGATGCTTGACGGACAATCACTTACGGAAGCCCAGCCCGGGAATTGCACTTTTTTCGGTGCAAAGCGTCCGAACGAGGTGGCAAAAAAATCCGGTGGAAAACTTCAACCGGGCGCAACGGCCCACAAGCGGGATCCCGGGAGGTGGGCCACTCATCCCGAAACGGCTGAAAAGCT
>DAISJI010000264.1:0-3223 GCA_036821585.1 Terriglobales bacterium | reverse complement strand
TTACCAGACCAGTTTCAGCGCCAGCTGGAACTGGCGGGGATCGTAGGCCGCAGCCGGACGTCCCGCGATGTTCCAGAAGGTGTTGACGTCGGCGACGTTCACGCGGTTCGCCACGTTGAAGATATCCACCATGGCGTCCAGCGCCACCCGTTCGGTGAAGTGAATACGGCGCGCCACGCGGACATCGTTAAATATCGTCCAGGGCTTGACGCCGGTGTTCCGGCCCAGGGTTCCGGACAGCGTTCCATTCAGGAAACATGCCGGTTGCACCCATCCGGTGGGCGACCATTGGGTCGCCACGGCCACGTCGCCGCAGGCATTGGTCCCGGCTCCGGACACCGCCATCGGACGGTCGGTGCTGCCCAGGTCGAAGTTGCGGTCTTCACCGGTAATCACGTTGAACGGACGTCCCGAGCTGAAGTCGAGGATCGGGGCAAACGTCCAATCGCTGAACAGTGTGCGGGTAAATCCGCTACCCACCTTGCCGCTCTGGAAGACGGCGCTGAAGACGAAGCGGTGGCGCTGGTCGAACGACGAGTTGGAGCGCTCCTGCTCGGGATGGTAGTTGTCCTGCGGCGCCAGCGGCGACTGCAAGTCGGTGGAATCGTCGATGGCGTGCGACCACGTGTACGACGCCAGGAACTCGTAGTGGCTGCTGAAGCGCTTCTTCAGGTTCATGGTCAGGCCGTGGTACACCGAGCTGCCGTTGGAGAAGTTGGCCGGCAGATCGCTGAACGGTATCGTCACCGCCTTGCCGAGATGGAACTCGGTGAACGCCGCGCTCGCTTCGCCCATGCAGGCGGAGAACGGGAAGTTCGTGGTCAGCGAGGGATTGAGGCCGGAGGGACGGAAGAAGCTGACCAGCGGAGCCGAGGTCCAGTTCCCCGCCGGCGCCGCATTGATCGAACCCAGCAGTGCCGCAGGTACACCCGCCGCCTGGAGTTGACCCTTCAGCAGGGTCGGACAGGCCGTCACGCTCAGCGGACTGGTGTAATTCGGCAGCCCCGCGGCCGCCGCGCCTGCGCCCGCCGCCGTCAAGGCCGCCTTCATCGCATTCACGCCCGCCACCGCGCGCTGGAAATTGGTCAGCAGCAGGTCGCTGCGGGTGGCGTTCACGTTGATGGGACGGTTCAGATGGTGTCCGCCATTGAAGTTGTACTCGACGCTGATGGAGATGTTATGCCCCATGTCGTGCTCATAGCCGAGGTTCGCCTGGTTCGAGTAGGCGTAAACGAAGTTCTTGCCGGTCGGAAATCCGAACGGTTGCAGCAGCACCGGAACATTTTGGGCCAGGTATTGCTGTCCGACGAACACCGATGGCGCATTGGGCGTGGTGTTGAAGCGCTGCTCGTTGGCCAGGTAATTGAACGACGCTGGCAGGCAGTTGGACGCGATGCCCTGGAAGAGATTGGTCGCGTTCAGACAGGTCACCAGCAAGCCGCTAGCCGCACTGAAGCCCGGGGTGCTGCCGAACGACAGCACCTGCGGCGCCTGCGACATGTCGGCCACGTCGCTATCGAAGGCGAGCGCCAGCAGCGGATGGTCATAGAACATGCCGAAGCTGGCGCGAAACACCGTCTTGCCGTCGCTCCATGGGTCCCACGCCAATCCGATGCGCGGCGCGATGTTATTGGAGTCGCGCGGAATGCCCTGGGTGATGCCGAACGCGTCCTGCGCCGCCTGCGACATGGCATTCACCGCCGGGAACGTGGGCGTGAACTCGATGTCGTAGCGCACGCCGTAATTCAGCGTCAGGTTCGGTTTCAGCCGCCAGGTGTCCTGGAGGAAAACGCCCAGCGTCTTGTTGGAGAACTCGTCGTGCGGATTGCCCACGCCCTGCAGGAAATACTGCGGAATACCAAGGCCGTACGCCTGCACCGGCGAGATATTCGGGATCGGAATGTTCAGCGACGGCACCGCGGACGGGAAGCCGAGCGAGCTCGCCGTCAGGCCGCCGAAGTTGTAGACGGCGCCGAAGTTCACGGTGAAATCGGCTTTCAGCGGCAGGTAATTGACGTCGGCGCCGAACTTGAAGTTATGCGCGCCGTGGGCAATAGAGAAGTTATCGGTCATCTGGTAGCGCTGCTCGGAGCGACGCACGTAGGAGAACGGTTCGCGCCCGAAGTAGGCGTAGCCGGGCACGTTGATGCCGGCGAAGCTCCCGGTCGGGCGGCCGGCTGCGTCGGTGGCGTTGGCGAAGTTGTAGATGAGTCCGCGCCGCGAGTACTGGAAGCGGAACTCGTTCACCTTGTTATTGCCGATCGTCCACGCGTGCTGCAGCGTTCCGCTGACGTCGCGCGAGGTGTTCTGCGAGGTGCGCGACCACGCATTCAGGCCCAGGCTCTGCGGTCCCTGCGCCTGCACCTGGATTCCGGTTACCGTGCTCGGGCTTGCGCTGAAGCGGAACATCAACTGCTGGCTGCTGGACAGACGGTGGTCAAGGCGCAGCGACGCAATCGACGTTCCCTCATGCACGGGGAAATTTCCGACCAACTGCTGGAGCGGGACGAAATTGGCGGGCAGCGGGTAGCCGCTACTCGGGAAAATGTTCGCACAGGGCACGCCCGGCGATGAGAAGCACGGCGTTTGTCCGGCGAAGTACGGAGCGGTCAGCAAGCCCTGCGCGACCGCGCCCGCCATCGTCAGCGACGGCATGGTTCCATTCACCGCCACGCCGGCGCCGCCGCCCGCCACGATCATGTACTTGGCAAGCAGCGTTCCCACGCCGCCGCCCAACAGGGCAGCTTGCGTCGCCGGCGGCAGGGCCGCGATGGCGCCCGCGGTGCTGGACAGGAACGTTGCCTGGGCCGGGGTCAACATGATCGTGCCAAAATTCGCGCCCCCGATGAATGGAGCCAGGGCGGCCGCATTGAACGGCACCAGGTCGAAACTGTTGGCGCCAATCGACGAGTAGCCGGACTCGTTGCGACGCGTCGTTTCATACGACAGGAAGAAGAAAGTCTTGTCTCTCTTGATCGGCCCGCCCACGGTGAAGCCGGTCTGGTAGCGCGTGTAGGCCGGGTCCTTCAGGGTGCTGAAACGGTTCACGGCCTGGATATTCCGGTTGCGCAGGTATCCGAAAGCGCTGCCGTGCAGGGCGTTGGTGCCGCCGCGGGTAATGATGTTGATCACGCCGCCGGACGCCCGCCCGTACTCCGCGTTGTAACCGTTGGTGATGATCTGGAATTCCTGCACCGCCTCCTGCGACACGGTCGCGCGGATG
>DAISJI010000263.1:0-3229 GCA_036821585.1 Terriglobales bacterium | reverse complement strand
CTCCTCGACCCCTCCGTGCTGCTCAGCGCCACATGGCTCCTGTCGCTATGGATCGGACTGCTCGTCAGCCGGCCCATGTGGGCATTGAAGGCAGTCCTCCCGTTTCTCGCCTTCGCCGCTTTCAACCTGCTGTCGAACCGCGCCGTGCTCAGCCTGCTGGAACGAATCTTCGCCACCCGCCGCGGACGCGAGCGCACCCTCGCCCTCGTCATGGTTCTCGCCATGGTCGCGCAGGTGGCGATCTACGGCGTGCTGCCCCGGGGCGGTGAAGCGGCGGTCAAGCATTTCTTCCGCTCGCTGCTGCCAATCTGGGTTTGGTCGCCTCCCGGAGTGACGACCGCCGCCATTTCCTCCGGTCCAGCCCTGTTTGCCGCCGCCATCGCCGCGCTCATCGCTTACTCGCTGCTTGCCGGATGGATTCTGCGCGGACGCTTGCGCGCCAACTTCAACGGCGAATCCTATTCCGAATCCTCGCGCCGCTCCGGCGCCGTCCAGATGCAATCCGGATGGTCCTTGCCCTTGGTGAGCGAACGCATCTCCGCGATTGTCGAAAAAGAAGTGCGCTACGCCCTGCGCGATTCGCGCACCCTCCTCAATCTTGCCACCCCAACCGTCTTCGCGCTGATCATCGTCCTCGGCCGCGGCATGTTCGCCAGGGTCATGTCCCAGGGAATGCACATCAATATCAGCAACTGGCAGGTGCATCCTTCCGTCGCATCTCTGATCTTCATTTCCTATCTCGCCTACAACAGTTTCGGCACCGACGCCTCCGGGTTCGCGCGCTGGGCGCTGTCACCGGCCACTTCGCGTGACGTGCTGATTGGCAAGAACGTTGCAATCTGCATGCTGTGGACCGCTTCTCTGGTTGGCGTAAACGTCGTGCTGATTGCCGGCATGAATCTGTCGTATTGGCTTCTGCTCCTGACCTTGCTCGGCGTTCTCTATGGCGGATTGGCGATTCTCGCCGCCGGCAACCAGTTGTCCGTCCGCATTCCGACGCGCTTCGAAGTCGGCGCCATGACCAAGAACCTCTCCGAGGGCGTGATGTTCGCATCCATGCTGCTGTGTGCCGCCGTCGGCGCCTCGATCTGGCTCGTTTACCGCCTCTCGCGCCTGCTCTCTGCGCCCTGGATCACCCCCGTCGGTATCATCGCCCTCACCGTCATCACCGCTTGCCTGTACGTTCTTTCCCTGCGCAACGCCGCTCGGTACCTCGACCGCAACATCGAGAAAATCTCCGCCGAATTGCAATAACCCTTCACCCCTGTCATCCCGAGCGTAATCGAGGGACCTTTTGTGTTCCTTCGTGTCCTCTGTGGTGAATGTTTTTCCCAAAACAAAAAGCGCGGCCGCAGCCGCGCTCTCCTTCAACTTCGAATCTTCAGTACAGCCGGAAGTTCACTTCCACGTTGATCTGCACCGCCACCGGATTTCCATCTTTCTTGGCCGGATCGAACTTCCATTGCCGGACGGCTTCGATCGCCTTCTCGTCCAGGCCCATGCCCAGGGTGCGCTGCACGCGGATGTCGTGCGGACGTCCATCCGGTCCCACCACTACCCACAGCACCACCGTGCCCTGGTACTTCGCCTTGCGCGCTTCTTCCGAATACTCCGGATCGGGCGCAAAGGTCGCGCGCGGAGCGCTCACGCCGCCGCCGACGCGATAAGCTCCTCCGCCAATGCCGCCGCCCCAACCGGGGCCAACGCCGGGGCCGCGTCCGCTGCCTACGCCGCCACCGCTGCCGCTACCGATGCCTCCGCCGCTACCCGTGCCGTTCGACGGCGGGCCTACGATTCCCGACAGCGGATCGCCCAACTGTCCGCCCGTCGGCAGAGGAATCTGCGGCGGGACGACTACCGTTGGCTCCATCGGCAGTTTTGGATCCTGGTTGCGTACCACCACCATCGGCGGCGTGAACTGCTGGTTCGACAGCTTGGGAAGATTGCCCTTCGATGCCTGTAATTTGTCGCGATCGCCGCCGCCACCGCCGCCGCCCGCCTTGTCTGCCGACGGGGGCAGGATGTACGGACTGATATCGGTCACCGCCCCGCTAATCCTCGCTTTGATCTCGTTGCGGTGCGAGTAAACGAATGTGCTGGAGAGGATCAATCCGGCCGCCAGCACCATGTGCAGCAGGAACGAGACCAGGAACGTCTCGCGCTTCGTGCCATACGTCGTGTACTCAAGCCCGAACAACGCCGGCATGAAGTCGTGAGCGGCGGAATTCTGCAGCGCAAAAGCGGGCTTTACGGCTGGTGCGGCCATAAGATTTCTCTCTAGAGTATAGACCTGATTCCCCACCAAAAGGTTTCACAATAGTTGTCAACAATTTAGCCCTGCCACCGCTGGGTGCCATTCCCGGAAAGTGGTCATCTAGCGAAAAAGCGCTGCAAAAAAAGCCTTTACCCGCCCAAAAAAGCGGCTTTCCTTCGCTTTATTGGCCGCTTTTTCAACGCCAGGCTGACGCACATTGGCGCGCTCCGCCTCGTCCGCGACCGGGGGACCCAGGACAACCAGTTGCAGCGGTTTGTGCGCCACATGCAGCGTAACCGCTCCCTCCAGCGGCGAAGGGCCCGGTTCGTCCGCATGAAAAACGAATGGCGCGTCCACTTCCACGTGTGCCGGAAGCTCGGCTTTCGGTTCTCGGCTTTCGGCTTTCGGAGCGGGCGCGGGCGCAGCCTCGGGGATCACCGGTGGAGTCTCCGCTGCTCTCATCACCGGCGCCGGCGCCACGCATCCGCAATTCACGTTCGCATGCTCGGCGGTTGCCAGTCGTCCGTTGTGAAACACCACCTGCTCGTCCGGCTTCACCTGGTAGGTGGCATCGCCCATCAGTTCCGAGACAATCAGCGACGACGCATTATTCGCCAGCGCGCGCACGCACGTGTCGCCGCTCTTCCCCGCTTCGATCGCAAAATCGAATCTTCCCGGCCCGGCCAGCAGGATGCGGAAATCCGGCGTGACGATCGAGTCCGCCGCCGCCGACACCGTGTAGTGCGTCTCGATCCCGCCCACGCTGAGGCCGAACATCATGTCGCGTCCGCTTTGCGAGGTCGCCACCGACAAAGTGGTACGCGGGCACACGCGCACTTCGCCGCCGCGGTCCAGTTTCAGTATCGCCGTGCTCTCGCCCGCCGACACCCACGATCCGCTCATCACCCGCGCCCCGCCCGCCGCCAGCTCTACCGACCCCTTCACCGTCGCATCCGACGCGAAAATCTGCCCCAC
>DAISJI010000262.1:0-3257 GCA_036821585.1 Terriglobales bacterium | reverse complement strand
AGGGCCAAGGCAAGTTCGCCCCTGCGCGCATCCCTTCTATATCGAATTGCATTAGTAGAAACTGAGCCTTCCCAACTCGACGCTGCCGCGGCGCACTTGCGAGAGGCCGTCGAGATCGCTCCCAAGATGCTTAACTACCATGCGGCTTTGGCCGAAGTTCTGCGGAAACAGGGAAACATTCCGGAGGCCGACGAGGAACTCCGCATCGAAACCACGAATCGAAAACAGTTTCTCGAAAGGCAAAGGGCGTTCGCGCAAAGATAGTGCCTTCAGGAGAGACTCCTTGAACTTCGGCGTAAAGGTCCCTCAGCGCTAGATCACCACTGTTTCTTTGTATTCCCCGAACACCTTGCGCAGAGTGTCGCTGATCTCGCCGACCGTGGCGTAGCTTTCCACGGCTTGGAGGATCGCGGGCATCAGGTTGGTCCCGTTGTGGGTGGCGTCTTCGACGGCTTTCAGCGCCTCGTCCCACGGCTTCATGTCGCGGCGGGCACGGATGGCGCGCACCCGCTCGATCTGCTTGCGCTCCAGTTCGGGATCGATGCGCAGGGTCTCGATCGACTTCTCTTCTTCGATCTCGAAGCGGTTCACGCCGACCACCACCTGCTCCAGCCGGTCCACGTTCTGCTGGTATTCGTAGGCGGCGTTCTGGATTTCCTGCTGCACGTAGCCGCGTTCGATCGCCTTCAACATGCCGCCCAGGTCGTCGATCTTGTGCAGGTACTCCTCGGCGCGGCGCTCGATTTCGTTGGTGAGCCACTCGACGTAATAGGAGCCGGCGAGCGGGTCGATGGTCTGGGCAACACCCGATTCATAGGCGACGATCTGCTGCGTGCGTAGCGCGATTTTTACCGCTTGTTCGGTCGGCAGGGCGAGGGCTTCATCGTAGGAATTGGTGTGCAGCGACTGCGTTCCGCCCAGCACCGCCGCCAGCGCCTGGAGCGCGGTGCGGACGATATTGTTTTCGGGCTGCTGCGCGGTCAGGCTGGAACCCGCCGTCTGCGTATGGAAGCGCAGCATCAGCGAGCGCGGATTCTTGGCGCCGAAGTGCTCGCGCATGATGCGGGCCCACATGCGCCGGGCGACGCGGAACTTGGCAATCTCTTCCAGGAAATTGCTGAACGAGGCGAAGAAGAACGACAACCGCGGCGCGAACGTGTCCACATCGAGCCCGGCATTCAGGGCGGCCTGCACGTAGGTCATGCCGTCGGCGAGCGTGAAGGCCACTTCCTGCACCGCGGTACAGCCGGCTTCGCGCATGTGGTAGCCGGAAATCGAGATCGTGTTCCACTCGGGGACCTGATCGTTGGCGTAGGCGCAGATATCGGTAACAATCCGCATCGCCTGCGCCGGCGGATAGATGTAGGTCCCGCGCGCGATGTATTCCTTGAGGACGTCATTCTGGACGGTGCCGTTCAGTTTGCGGACGTCGCTTCCCTGCCGCTTCGCGACCGCGATGTAGAGTGCCAGCAGGGTGGACGCGGTCGAATTGATGGTCATCGAGGTGGAGACCTTGTCCAGCTTGATGCCCTCGAACAGGCGCTCCATGTCCTCGATCGAATCGATGGCGACCCCGACTTTGCCGACCTCGCCCAGCGCCAACGGCGAATCGGAGTCCATACCGATCTGCGTCGGAAGATCGAAGGCGACCGACAAACCCGTGGTGCCCTGCGCGAGCAGGTATTTGTAACGCTTGTTGGATTCCTCGGCGTCGCCCATGCCGGCGTACTGGCGCATCGTCCACAGGCGGCCGCGGTACATGGTGGTCTGCACGCCGCGGGTGTAGGGATACTGGCCGGGATAGCCGAGGTCGCGATCGTAATCGGTGCCGGAGAGATCGGCGGGAGTGTAGAGCGGATTGACGCTGGTGTGCGACGAGGTCGGCTCCTCGCGCACGCCGTGCTTCGCGTCGGGACCTGTCTTCCGCGGCATTCAGCGCCTCCGAGCCGCTTTCCAGAACGAACTCACGGCGAACCACGTAAACAGAGCGGCAAACCCGAGCGCAAGGTACATTTTTCCGGGACCGATCTGGCCGGCCTGCCACTTGTGATACTCGCGCCAGGCCGCGATTGCCCCGGCGGCCGCGAAGGCAACAAAGAATACGCCCGCCACCTGCAAAAACAACAGGTGCAGGACCCTGGCAAAATGGGTCGCGGTGACGCGAAACGCGCCATAGGCGGCCCGGAGTACGCGGTACTCTCCCGCCTGCCGGGCGGCTACACGGCCCAGGATTCCCAGTTTTCTGGTGGTGGAGATTTCCGGCACACTCAGATTTTATCAGCGTTTGAGGCGCGCACCCGTTCAGAAATCACAACTCTGGGTGACGTCCGTGGTGATTCACATACAGCGCGTGGACCGCCACTTGGCACTTCGCACTTGGCATTTGGCACTTGTTCCCGATGTAGTACGATTGTTTTCCTCAGAAGTAACCAGCCACCTCTAACGGGTTGGACAAACGAAATGAAGGACACCCTCGGAGTACTGCTGGCCGGAGGCGCCGGTGAGCGCCTGTACCCGCTGACGCGCGACCGCGCCAAGCCTGCCGTCACCTTCGGCGGCATTTACCGCATCATCGACATCACGCTCTCCAACTGCATTAATTCCGACCTGCGCAAGGTTTATATCCTCACGCAATACAAGGCGCTGTCGCTCAACCGGCACATCCGCGAGGGCTGGAACATCGTGGCCCGCGACCTGGGCGAGTTCGTGGAAATCCTGCCGCCGATGAAGCGGGTCAGCGAAAACTGGTACCTGGGCACCGCCGACGCGGTGTACCAGAACATTTATTCCATCGGGAGCGAGCAGCCGCGCTACGTGCTCATCCTGAGCGGCGACCACATCTACAAGATGAATTACGAGCGCATGCTCCAGCAGCACAAAGATTCGGGCGCGGACGTGACGCTGGCGACCATCCTCATTGATCCGGAGGAGACGCACCGCTTTGGCGTGGTGGAAGTGGCGCGCGACGGCCGCATCACCGGCTTCCAGGAGAAGCCGCAGCAGACCGGCCTCCGCTCGCCCTACAACCCGCGCATGGTGGACGGCTCGATGGGCGTCTACCTGTTCAACACCGACGTGCTCATCCCGGTGCTGCTCAAGGATGCCGAAGACCCCGATTCGACGCACGATTTCGGGCACGACATCCTGCCCAGGATGGTGGAAGAGTACAAGATTTACTCGTTCAACTTCATCGATGAGAACCGCAAGGAGGCCCTCTACTGGCGCGACGTGGGCACGCTGGACGCCTACTACGAAGC
>DAISJI010000261.1:0-3271 GCA_036821585.1 Terriglobales bacterium | reverse complement strand
GCCCAAGCCCTCGATTACTACCGCTCCGACGACCTGATCGGTCTCGGCATGGAAGCCGACGCCCAGCGGCGCCAGTTGCATCCGGACGGCATCGTCAGCTACATCATCGACCGCAACATCAATTACACGAATTTCTGCACCGAGTACTGCACCTTCTGCGCCTTCTACCGGCCGCTGAAGGGCAAGACGTCGGACGAGGGCTACATCCTCGATTTCGACACCATCTACGCGAAGATTGCGGAAACCATCGAGTTGGGCGGTACCGGCGTGCTCATGCAGGGCGGCCTGCATCCGGACCTGAAGATCGACTGGCACGAGCAGATGCTGCGCGGCATCAAGCAGCGCTTTCCCAAGATTCACCTGCACTGCTATTCGGCGTCGGAAATCCTGGCGATCGCGGAATACAGCTCGCTCAGCGTGCGCGACACCATCGCCCGCCTGCGCGATGCCGGGCTGGATTCCATCCCGGGCGGCGGCGCCGAAATTCTGGACGACGAAGTCCGCCACCGCATCGCGCGCCTGAAGTGCCTGACCGAAGACTGGCTGCTCGTGCACCGCACCGCGCACCAGCTCGGCATGCGCACCACGGCGACCATGATGTTCGGCGTCGGCGAAACCATCGAGCACCGCATCAACCACTTCCAGCGCCTCTACGATCTCCAGGAAGAGACCGGCGGCTTCACCGCGTTCATCCCGTGGACATTCCAGCCGAAAAATACGGCACTTGGCGGACGCGGCTGGGACGAAGCCACCGCCGTCGAATACCTCAAGACCCTCGCCATCTCGCGCCTGTTCCTGTCGAACTTCCTCAACGTGCAGTCGAGTTGGGTGACGCAGGGCCTGAAGGTCTGCCAGTTGGGCCTGCGCTTCGGCGGAAACGACGTTGGCTCGGTGATGATCGAGGAGAACGTCGTGCGCGCCGCCGGCACCACCAACTGCACCACCGAGGAAGAACTCCGCCACATGATCCGCGACGCCGGCTTCCGCCCCGTCCAGCGCGACACGTTGTACCGGACGTATTTCCTCAACTAAGACTATTTATCGTATGATTAATGCTATACTTCATGGCATGAAAGTCGCGAAGAGTTTCACATATGACGAGGACATACTCGCGGCGATAGAAGCCACCAGGAATGGACGCTCGGCCAGCGAATGGGTGAACGACTTGCTCAGGCGCGCTCTCAAAGCCGAGCGCTACGCACAGTTGGAGCGTGAGGCGGAAGCATTCTTCGCCAACCCCGAAACTTCCGAGGAGGCTGCGGAGCGCAAGGCATTCCATGACGCCGCGATTCGTAGCCTGGCGGAGGACTAGCGGATGGTCACTCCTCCAGCAGATTGGTTTCCTCGCCGCGGAGAAGTCTATGTTGCGCAACTCGATAAAAAGCGCCCAATCATTGTTCTTTCCGCGGACTTCCTCAATCGCCGGTCGCTCAACGTTTCTGTCGTGCCACTCACCTCAGTCGAGCGCCGACGATTCATATGCAGAGTTCCCATGGGCCGTGGGACTGCCGGCCTGCAGCGCGATTCATGGGCAAAATGCGACGGTGTTGTGACGATGGACAAATCGTCGGTCCTATTTCCGCCGCTCGGAACGGTTCCTGCTCGCGTCATGATCGAGATTGAACAAGCGGTGAAGATCGCGTTGGACCTGCCGTGAGCTTCATGGGCTTCGTTTACAATGATGTATTCGTGCGCCCGTTCCGCCGACGAGGAGTACCGCCCTGATTTCCGTCCTGTACAGTTTGGCCTTGTTTGTCGGCCCGCGCGGCTTCGGGCAGTATTTCCGTACCCATTTCCTCGATAAGACGTTCAGGGGCATTTACCAGGCCAACGCCTTCGACCTGGCGCTGCTCATCCCCTACTTCATCGTCCTGATCCTGCTCGCCTCCTATGGCATGCACCGTTACGTCCTGGTCTTTCTCTACTACAAGAACAAGAAGAAGCGGGCGTGGTCCGACCAGCCGCCCGGGCGCTTTGAAGACCTGCCGCGCGTCACCGTGCAACTCCCGATCTTCAACGAGCAGTTTGTGGTCGAGCGCTTGTTGGAGTCCATCTGCAAACTGCAATATCCGCGCGAGAAGCTCGACATCCAGTTGCTCGACGATTCCACCGACGAAACCGTCGAAGTCGCGCGCAACGCCGTCGAGCGCTGGGCGGCGCTCGGTTATCCGATCACCTACCACCGCCGCACTAACCGCGAAGGCTACAAGGCGGGCGCGCTGCAGGAAGGGCTGAAGACCGCGAAGGGCGAATTCGTCGCCATCTTCGACGCCGACTTCGTTCCCCCCGAGGATTTCCTTCTCCGCGTCATCCATCACTTCACCGACCCCAAGGTCGGCATGGTGCAGACGCGCTGGACCCACATCAATCGCAATTATTCGTTCCTGACCGAAGTCGAGGCCATCCTGCTCGACGGCCACTTCATCCTGGAGCACGGCGGACGCTCGCGCTCCGGCGTCTTCTTCAACTTCAACGGCACCGCCGGCATGTGGCGCCGTTGCGCGATTGACGAAGCCGGCGGCTGGCAGCACGACACGCTCACCGAAGACACCGACCTCTCCTACCGCGCCCAGATCAAGGGATGGCGCTTCGTCTACTTGCAGGACGTCGAGTGCCCGGCCGAGCTGCCGGTGGAAATGACGGCGTTCAAGACGCAGCAGGCACGCTGGGCCAAGGGCCTGATCCAGTGCGCCATCAAGGACCTGCCCTTCGTCCTCAAAAGCAAGCAGCCGTTGCGCGTCAAGATAGAGGCTTGGTACCACCTGACGGCCAACATCAGTTATCCACTTATGATCGTGCTGAGCACGCTGATGATGCCGGCGATGATCGTCCGCTTCTACCAGGGCTGGTTCCAGATGCTCTACATCGACCTGCCCCTGTTCCTGGCCAGCACCTTCTCGATCTCCAGCTTCTACCTCGTCTCGCAGAAGGAGCTGTTCCCGCACAAGTGGCCGCGGACGTTTCTCTACCTCCCGTTCCTGATGGCGCTCGGCATCGGGCTCACGCTGACCAACACGAAAGTCGTGCTGGAAGCGCTGATCGGGAAGCAGTCGCCCTTTGCGCGCACGCCCAAGTACCGCGTCGAATCGAAGAAGAGCCGGGTGCACAGCGCCAAGTATCGCAAGCGACTCGGCCTGATTCCGTGGATCGAACTCGCCGTTGGCTGCTACTTCGCGCTGACGGTCTGGTACGCCATCGCCAACGAGAACTACGTGACCGTGCCTTTCCTCTGCCTGTTCGTGATCGGCTACTGGTACACCGGCCTGATGTC
>DAISJI010000260.1:0-3273 GCA_036821585.1 Terriglobales bacterium | reverse complement strand
ATCAAGACGGCGGTATTGCGCTACGTCGAGACACATGGCATGAAAGCCGCAATTGCGGAGCGGCAGAAGGAGCTGGCGCTGATCGCCAAGCCCACGGCGGAGCAGTACCTCGCGCTCTGCGACCGCGAAACGCTGGACCTGATCGCGTCGTTCCAGTACGCCGTGGTCGAAGACCTGGTGAGCAAGACGCTGGCGGCGGCGCGGGAATATGACGCGCGCACGCTGTTCGTCACCGGCGGCGTTGCGGCCAACACCTATCTGCGCGCCCGCTTCGAGCGGGCGGCAAATGAAGAAGGCACTCCGGTGTACTTCCCTTCCCGTCCGCTCTCGACCGACAACGCGGCGATGATCGCGGCGGCGGCGTATCCAAAGTTCCTGGCCGGCGATTTCGCGGAGCCTGAGTTGTCGGCCGAACCGGCACTGCAATTGCGGTAGGGCCCTCGGCACTTCTAAAGTCTAATTGTCCAGAATTCAAAGACAATGCGGGCCCGGCTGAAGGCAGCCGGGCCCGCACTATTGGGGGTGGGAACGGTCAGCTTCTACCTGCGGGCTTCATTCCGGCGAGCGCGATGGCGAGCGCACGGTCGAGTTGCTTCACGATGTCAATGTCCTTATAGATGGCGCAGTCGGCGCGGTCCTCGTTCGCCTTGGCTTCCCGTTCGCTGCTCCGGCCGCACAGGATGATGATCGGAATTTCGGCTGTCTCGGGGCGCTTCTTCAACTCGGTGATGAGTTCGCTGCCGGTCATGCGCGGCATCATCATGTCGGTCACGATCAGGTGGGGACGGAGATGTTGCAGGGCCAGCACGGCTTCGGCGCCGTCGGTGACCGCCTCCACAGTCCATCCCCGCTCCTCGAGGTACCGGCATACCGTGTGCCGGACGAGCATCGAGTCATCCACAATCAGTGCCAGCGACAATTCCCCTCCTCGCACGACACGCTTGTTCAGGGCGGACCAGGATGTTTCCTTCTGCCGCGCCAAACTTCAGCGCAATTGCTTTGTTGGAAGGGAACAGTAGCAAAGCCCCATGCGCCTTACAAGATAACTCCGGGTATCCGTTATTACCTTGGTCACGGCCCTGGAATCGGCGCCCGGAATACGTTTTTGGACTTGAATTTGTTTCGACTTCAGTCGCCTGCGCCCTCCACGGCGGGCAGGTCGGGTTCGGGCTCCAGGGTGCCGCGCTTGGTTCTCACCTTGGCGCTGGTTACCAGCGCCACGCCGGCGACGATGATGGCGCTGCCGGTCAGAATGTAGGCATCCACTTTTTCGTGCAGGACGAGCCAGCCCAAAAATACCGCCACCACCGGATTTACGTATGCGTACGTGGCGACCTTCGGCATGGGAACGTTGTGCAGCAGCCAGATGTAGGCGCTGTATCCCACCCACGATCCGAATACCACCAGGTAGGCGATCGCAGCCAGCCCGCGCATGGTCCAGACCACGTGGTGGTAGTCGCCGACGATGGCCGCTACTCCAAAATTTACCAGCCCGGCGAAGGTCATTTGCCACCCGGCGCCCACGAACGCATCGGCGGAGGTGCTCCAGCGTTTGGAGAGCACCGACCCGATCGCCCACGACAGCGACCCGCCCAGCAGCGCCAGGCAGGCAAACAGTTCCTTGTGTCCCAGGGCGGTGGCGGCGTGGAGCTTGGGCCAGACCAGCACGACGATGCCGGCAATCCCCAGCAGCAGGCCGACGATGCCGCGCCGCGACAGATGATCGCCGCGCAGGATCCATGTCTCGATCACCAGGAACCACAGCGGCGTGATGGAAACGATCAGCGCCGCCAGTCCACTGGGGACCGTCTCTTCCGCCCACGCCAGCACCACGTTGGCGATGCTCAGCAGCAGGATGCCGATGACGGCGAGGCGGACGGCTTCACGTACGCTGATGGAGATACGGCGTCCGGTGAGCGCGCACCAGCCCAGCAGCAGCACTCCCGCGGTAAGGAAGCGCAGGCCACCCATCAGCGGCGCCCCAATGTGCTCCACCGAAATCGCGATCGCCAGGTAAGTCGACCCCCAGAAGAAATAGACGAGTGCAAAGGCGAGAAAGGCACTGCGTCGGTACTGGCGTTCGGCGGAGTTCATGGTGGATTGCGAAACATTTACCTTAACAGAGTCCGGCGCCAGGACCCGATGCGGCGCGGGCTGGCGGAGCCGGCGGAGTTGTGGGCGTGGAGCAGCTACCGGACGTATGCTCTCGGCGAGCGCGGGCGGGTGAACTTGAACGAGTGGCGGAGATCAGGATCGGCGGTAGGTCGGAGTAGAAGATGTTGAGCTTACGGATGCCGACCCTTGGAAACCCGCGAAGCGGGACCCGGCGGAAGGGGAACGTGTTTTCTCGTGACATCCCCTTTTATGGAACCCGGTTAGTCGGACTTTTCAAGTTCCACTCCGTATCGTTTTGCGGCAGACTGTATGCGCTTCCACGCCGCACGACGTTCCGCTTCCGTAACGCCCGTCACCTGGTTGAAGCGCGCAGCAGCGTTGCGAACGTGAGAGGCATTTTCCAGCGGCTCCTTGCGTTGCTTGGGGAAAGCGAACTTGGTGGCGGATATCCGATCACGAGCTGGCTTGGTTAGCTTTGCCATTATTTCCTCCCGCTGAACATCCCCCTGCGCACGAACGGCCCGGGACTCTTTACCAGGTTGGATTACGGCAGCTTTTCCGGTTCCTGCCGCGTGGTCTGGTCGACGTCTTCTTCCCGTGCGGATTCGGTCATGCGCGGCTCATCCATTTCCTTTTTGACGCGAGCGAGTGTCGCTTGGTTGGATTCGTGTTTCGGCTCGTTCTTATGCATTCTTGCACGATGTCACGAGTGCAAAGGGATTACCGGTCAATTTGGTACAGGGCGGGCAGTTTCAAAATTGTCTTCCTACCGAGCAGTTGTGAACAGTCTGTACTCATCCGCAAAATGTAGCATCTCAAAATGTGAAACGAGGAGGCCCTTAAACGCGGTCGAGGGTTGGACTATCGAAGATGAACAGTGTCAGAAGATCGGCGGAGGGTATAAGGCAGCGCGTTCAGATTTTTACTGTTTCTCTGAATGGAGATGGAGCCAACATTTTATCTACGCCGATCCAGAGTCCAATGCCATGACAAGGGCTGGGGCCTCATAATCTGTGCCCTCCTCTCGACGGCGCCCCGCATCTGCCGCAGTTAGCAGACGCGGGGCGCCGTCGACAGGATTAAGAAGCGCCGGATACCGGCTTGCACCCGATTGGAGATATTCACATGAAGTGGTCAACCCTTTGTATCGTCGCCTTG
>DAISJI010000259.1:0-3278 GCA_036821585.1 Terriglobales bacterium | reverse complement strand
ACTACTGGATGGAACATCCGGACGCGCTGCCGGCGAGCTACCAGGAGCAGCGCGAGCGCGATCCGCTGTACCGCATCGTCTGCGACCACATCGCCGGCATGACCGACAGGTTCATCCTCGGGCAGTATGAGACGCTGTTCGGACGCACCGGCCAGGTCTTCGGCTGACCATCGCGCAGCAGCGGAAGCATCGGGCCATTTTGAAAATTCTCCGGCGCCTCCTTGACCTTTCCGTGGCGTCGGCTGAAAATGCACGCCACGTTCGCTGGCTGCCGCTCACAGGTTGAAGCTGTCCGCCCAATCGAGTTCCGCGTTCGGCCGTACCAGGCCCTGGAGAAATATTTTCATGAGAACAAGTTGCCGTTCTTGCATGTTGACGTGGCTCGGCCCGGTTTTGGGCACACTGCTGCTGCTCGCGACATCTGCGGGCCAGACGACGACGCCGGCGAAGTATCCCGCGTTGCCCAGCGAAACACCGTCGAAGTTTGAACCCGTCACGGACAGCTTCGATTACGTCCAGCGCGACGTGATGATCCCCATGCGCGACGGCGTCAGGCTGCACACCGTCATCCTGGTTCCGAAAGGCGCCACCCATGCGCCCATCCTGCTGACGCGGACACCGTACAACGCCTCCGCGCTCACGAATCATGCGCAGAGTTCGCACCTCGGCCCCATGCTCAACGGCTACGACAACGCGACCGACGTAATCGCGGATGGGGGCTATATCCGCGTGGTGCAGGATGTACGCGGGAAGTACGGTTCCGAAGGCGACTACGTGATGAACCGCCCGCTGCGCGGCCCGCTCAACCCAACCCCCGTCGATCACGCTACCGACACCTACGACACCATCGATTGGCTGGTGAAAAACATCCCCGAAACGAACGGGAAGGTCGGGATCCTCGGCATCTCGTACGACGGCTTTTTACCGCTGATGGCGCTCGTGAATCCGCACCCCGCACTCAAAGTCTCGGTGCCGATGAATCCCATGGTGGACGGCTGGATGGGCGACGATTGGTTCCACAACGGCGCGTTCCGCGAACAGGGCCTGGGCTACATCCAGAACCAGGAGGCCACGCGATCGTCCGACCCCAAATGGTGGACCAGCCATTACGACATGTACGATGAGTTCCTTCAGTACGGCTCCGCCGGCGAACTGGGGCGCCGCCACGGCCTGGAACAGGTCGGCTTCTGGCGCAAGTTACTTGAACATCCGGGCTACGACGCGTTCTGGCGCGAGCAGGCGGTCGACAAACTGCTGGCTAAGGAACCACTGCAAGTGCCGGTCATGCTGGTGGCTAGCCTTTGGGACCAGGAAGATATCTACGGTGCGATTGCGGTGTACAAGGCTATCGAGCCGAAGGACACGACCAACGACAAGGTCTTCCTGGTTCTCGGCCCCTGGCATCACGGGCAGGAGATCGGCGACGGCAGCAGCCTCGGCGCGATCAAGTTCAACAGCGATACCGCACTCTATTTCCGCCAGCACATCCTGGCGCCATTCCTGGCTCACTACCTGAAGGACGAAGCTCCGAAGGTGGACGTCGCACCCGTCAATGCCTTCGAAACCGGGACCAATCATTGGCTGAAATTGCCGGGCTGGCCCGCGGGATGTCCGACGGGCTGCACGGTCCGACCCACGCCTCTTTATCTGGAGGCAGGACTGAAGCTGAACTTCACGGCGCCGAATGCCGCCGACGCCGGGTTCGAGGAATACGTTTCCGATCCCGCGCGGCCGGTGCCATTCCGTCTGCGTCCGATTGATTCGAACTTCTCCAGCAATGGCAAGACGTGGTCGCAGTGGCTCGCTGATGACCAGCGCGAATTCTCCGGCCGCACCGACGTCCTTGCCTACGTCTCCGACGTGCTAACCGCGCCGCTGAAGATCAGTGGTCAGCCGGTCGCCAACCTGGTGGCTTCCACAAGTGGGACCGACTCGGACTGGGTGGTGAAGGTCATCGACGTCTATCCCGACGAAGTAGCCTCCCAACCGGCGCTGGGTGGATATCAGTTGATGGTTTCCGCCGACGTGTTCCGTGGCCGATATCGCGAAAGCCTCGAAACGCCCAAACCGATCGTGGCGGACAAGCCCCTGGTGTACCGCTTTGCGCTGCCGACCGCGAACCACGTTTTCCTGCCCGGTCACCGCATCATGGTCCAGGTCCAGTCGAGCTGGTTTCCGCTCTACGACCGCAATCCCCAGACCTTCGTGCCGAACATCTTCTGGGCGAAACCGGAAAACTACCGAAAAGCCGTGCAGCGGATTTACCACGCTCCCGGCCAGGAGAGCTTCGTTGAATTGCCGGCGGTGAGAACGCCTTGAGCTGAAACTGCGGCTTCAGTGGAGGATTCCAACGATGGAGTTTTCCACTTGCTGCCATGCATTGGCAGTGGGCACCACCAACTCGAAGTGCCACGCTTCGGGCACGCTGACCAATTTCACGTCATCGCCGCTCTTGCGCGCGCGGGATTCGTATTCCACGGACAGCTTGTGCGGGACCAGCTTGTCTGACTCGCCGTGGACCAACACCTGCTCAACGCCCAGCGGTAACAATTCAACGGGCGAACCCTGCTGATAACGCATTACTCCTGTCCATTTATGCCTATTATGCCTTACTTGTCGTCACCGAGGCAGCGGAATGCGGTAGAGGTTGCGGTGGACGGCGGTGCGGATGACGGCGAATGTCGAGAGTGTGGGACTGGCTGCGAACCCGGCCATATCCTTAGTCGGTATAGTGCGTTGCACTACGTACGCGCCACGTATCGCAGCGATGTCGTCGGCGGAGTTCAAGCCCGAGCGGGGCAGGGATGGCAACTCGCTTCCGGCCGACACAGGGACCATCGACAATGAAAGGGCCTTGCCCGACTTTGTTTCCTTCTCAAATGTTACCTGGAAGAATTTTTCGTTTGCGCTCCACCGTGCCGGCAGCCAGACATTTTCTGAGATCACGACGGGGCTGCCGCCGTTGACCGGATAAGCGAGTAAAGCGATGCGTGGCTCGCCTTCCGTGCCAGGTAATGCTGCCTTAAACAGTACCCATTTCCCTGTAGGCGAAACTTGAACAAAGTCGATGATATTGCCGGGGAGCAACTTTCGCCGGTTTGCTCCATCCTGGTCAGCGTGATACAGAAATTCCTTTTCTCCCTCCGTCGCACGCACGAACAGCCCTCCGGAAGGATCGAACTTCCCGATGGTAACTGGACCCGTCCATTCCTGATGTGCTTGGGCGGGCAGTACGTGATCGAAGCGACGAACTGCTTGTCAACCGCAGCGAATCTACT
>DAISJI010000258.1:0-3369 GCA_036821585.1 Terriglobales bacterium | reverse complement strand
GGTCCGTTGACGCGGGCGATCTTGATGTGGCCCGAGCCGGTGCGCGAGTGCAGGCGAACGTCGGCCGGGACCTGGATGTCGTAGCTGATGGAGATATTGCGCTGGCGCTCGCTGTCGTAGAAGTGTCCGATGCGGATCACGTTGCCGTTCTGCTCGACCGGCGGATTGTCCTGGATGGCCTTGATGCGCGCCGAAGGATCGCCGCTGAGCCAGCCGTTGTCGCTGGCGCGAATGGTGGCGTGAACCACCACCTGACTTTCGGAGCCGCGGTTCACGGTTATCGAACCGGAGCCGGTGGTGACGTCCAGATCGATCGGCCCGCTGACCTTCAGGGTGCGGTCAAATGTGCCTTCCTGCGCCGCGAAAACGGGGAGTGTGACCAGGCAGAGCAGGGCAAGGAGGAGTGCGAGACGGTTCGGTTTCATATAGTCCTCGCGAATATCGAAATCGGTGACAGAATAGGTGGCCGAAAACTCGCCCGGCCCGCGGAGGCCGGAAAAACCAAAGGGGGAGCCCCAGACCTGGAGGGGCGCCGGGGGTCCCCCGGGTGCTGCACCGGAACAGCTATTGCAGCACTACCTGTTGACCTTCCTTCAGACCGTCCAGGACCTCAGCCTTCGCGCCATTCGAGATTCCCAGCTTCACCGCTACCTTGCGCTTTCCGTCCTTGGCTTGCGGGTCGGGGACCTCAACCGAGGCCTTCTTGTCCTTGTCGTAGATGATCGCTCCCTCAGGGATCATCAACGTCGCCTTGTGTTCTTCCAGGATGATTTCGGCGTTGGCGGTCATGGCCGCTTTCAGTTCGCCGCCGGGATTGGTGATGGACACGCGGACTTCAAAGGTCGTCACGTTGTCCTTCTCCGCGCCCATGGGCGAAATCTTGGTTACGCGGCCGGTGAAGGTCTTATCCTTAAAGGATTCGACTTTAATGCGGGCGGGCTGGCCGATATACACCTTGCCGATGTCGCTCTCGTCCACCTTGCCGAGCACGTAAACTTCGCTGGTATCACCCTCGCTCATCACCAGCGTGGCCGAGGAGCCCAGCACCAGGATGGAGCTGACCGCGTCGCCGACTTCCACGTTTCGCGACAGGATCAGGCCGTCCATGGGTGCGACGATGGTCGTGTATCCAAGTTGCTCTTCCAACTGCTTCAAGGATGCCTGCGCCTGCGCGACCTGCGCATCCGCTTGCGACGCCTTCGCCTTCAGCACGATCAGGTTGGCCTTCGACACCTGCTGCTTGTTCAAAGCGAGTTCGTAATTCTTCTGCGCGTCGTCGAGCTGCGCCTGCGACACTACACCGTCCTTGGCCATGTTCTGGGCGCGATCGTAAGCGCGCTTGAGCAGCGGTACATCGGGACCCTCGGCGTCCACCTTGGCGCGCTCGAGGTCGGCCTTGGAAGCGCGGGATTGGGCTTCGGCAGCTTCCAGGAAGGCACGGGCCTGGCGGACCTGGGCAGTAATCTCGTCTTTATCGAGTTCCACGAGCAGGGTACCGGTCTTCACGCGTTCGCCGGCGTCCACGTACCATTTCTTCACGATGCCGCTGGCCTTCGACTTGATATCGGTCTTGACGATGGGCGTGATCTTGCCGGTCGCGACCACGCTCTTGGCGAGGTCGCCTTTTTCGACTTTGGCCAGCTTCGAGGGGTCGATCTTGGCGCCCCCGCGCGTCATGGCAGTCACTACCAGCACGATGATGATGACGCCCACCAGCGATACGGTGACTATGATCCAGCGCTTTTTCTTCTTTTTTCCGTTGCCGTTCGCCACTCCCAGCCTCCAGCCCCGGCCCGGGTACCGCCGGGGTTAAATCTCGCTTCCGGTCTATCTTAGGGGAGACGTGCCGCCCCTCCCCTTTATTACGCCGGCCGCCACGAAAAAGTTCCCGGTTTTCCCAGGCGGACCCGGCCAGCCATCCTTTTCCTTAGACCCCAACTCCATGAAAAGGAAAGCAACGAAGTTTCAGTTTCGAGTTTCAGTTCCAGCGCTTTGACCCCATTTCAACGATGGCGCAGGCCTGCTGCTACAATCGCCGGGCATGGTTGGTTACGTGCTGGTGCGCGTATTCGCCGTAGTCCTGCTGGTGGCGGCGAACGCTTTCTTTGTGGCGACCGAATTCGCCCTGATCAGCGTCCGCGATACGCGAATCCAGCAGATGATCGAGGCCGGCCGCCTCGGCGCCCGCAAGGTGCTGCGGCTGCATGAGCATCTCGACGACCTCCTGGCGGCCGTCCAGCTGGGCGTTACGCTGGCCAGCCTGGGCCTCGGCTGGGTCGGCGAAGCGACGCTGGCCTCCGTTTTCGAACACGCCTTCGAGGGCCTGCCACACGGCGCCGCCTACTCCCACGCCCTTGGCGTGCTGATTTCGTTCCTCCTCATCACATACCTGCTGGTCGTACTGGGCGAACTGGTCCCCAAGTCGCTGGCGCTGCACCGCGGTGAGCGCATCGCGCTGGCCGTGGCCGGCCCCATGCTCGTCTTTATGGCGGTGGCGCGGCCTTTCCTGAGGATCATGAGCCGCTCCGCGTACTGGGTGCTCCGCCGCTTTGGGACCACGCAAATCCGCACCGCCGGCGTTCATTCACCCGAGGAGCTCAAGCTGATGGTGCGCTCCTCGCACCATCACGGGATGATTGCCAACATCGAGCACGAGATGGCGGTGCGCGCGCTCGAATTGGGCGAGCTTACGGTGCGCCAGATCATGGTGCCGCGCCGGCGCATCTTCTCTCTGCCCGCCGACATGCCGCTGGAGCAGGCGCTGGCGCGCGTCGTCGAGGAGCAACACTCGCGGGTGCCGGTGTACGACCCGCAGCGCGGCCCCGAGTACATCATTGGCCTGCTCTACAGCAAGGACCTGACGCGCTGGATGCGCCTGCGCTATACCAAGGGCACCGCCGAGGAAGCGGGTGTCCGGCTGGCCCAAATGACCGTGCGCGACATCATGCACCACGTGCTCGTCGTGCCGGAAACCAAGCCCCTGACCGACCTGCTGGTGGAGTTTCGCCGCCGCAAACGCCACTTGGCCGTGGTTGTGGATGAGTTTGGCTCTACCTCCGGAGTGGTCACGGTGGAGGACGTCCTGGAGCAAGTCGTCGGCGAGATTGAGGACGAATTCGACGTCGCCGTGCCTTCGTTCCCGGCGGGCGCCAGCACCATGGTGCTCGACGGCTCAACCACTATTCGCGACCTGGAAACGCAGCATCACTTCACCCTGCCGTCGGACCAGGGATATGAAACCCTCGCCGGATTCATGCTGTTTCAGTTCCAGCGCATCCCGCGCACCGGGGAATCAGTGGACTACGTGAACCGCCGCTTCACGGTGCTCGAGATGGATGGACGCAGAGTAGCGAAGGTTTTGGTGGAAAC
>DAISJI010000257.1:0-3386 GCA_036821585.1 Terriglobales bacterium | reverse complement strand
AATTCGGATAATTGTGCCGCAATCGGCCTAACATTTCGGTTAATGCCGGACGACCCGAAGCCAACGTTGCTGACACCCAAAGTTCGATATCGCACGGTCGATATTCGCGATCGCGGTTACTTGCCTCACTGGGAACAGGACGCTGCCACATACTTCATCACTTTTCGTCTCGCCGACTCGCTGCCGGCTGGAGTTGGTCGCGTTTCGGCACGTTCCGCGCATGAGGAACTCGATCGCGCTCTTGGTTGTTGTCATTTACGCGACGCGCGTGTAGCGGCCGCAGTTCAGGAGTCCATCCACTTCCTTGACGACAAGAGCTACCGGCTGCTCGCCTGGTGCGTCATGCCGAACCATGTTCACCTTGTCTTTCGCTTGCTTCCCGGGTTCCAACTGAGCCGAGTGATGCATTCATTGAAGTCGTTCACGGCAAACCGCGCGAATCGACTTCTGGGGCGCCACGGACCCTTCTGGCAGCGTGAGTATTACGACCGCTTGATTCGAAACGAGGAAGAGCTGGATCGGGCGTTGCGATATGTGATCCACAATCCAAAGAAGGCTGGATTAGAGAATTGGCCGTGGGCAGGTGTGTCTGTGGACTAGAACTCAGCCGGCAAGATGCCGGCGGAACTGCCGGCTGGAAGCCAGCGCTACAGTCGCGAGCAAGTGTTTGCCTATCTCATATCCCGCCAGTTCTTGCCCACGCTGATATCCACCACCAGCGGCACCTTTAGCGGATGCGCTTGCTCCATGGCATCGCAAACGAACTCGCGCAGTGGTTCGATTTCGTTCTCCGGCGCTTCGAATACCAGTTCGTCGTGGACCTGGAGCAGCATGCGCGACTTCAGGCGGCGTTCGCGTAATTCGCGGTCGATACGAATCATCGCCAGCTTGATCAAGTCGGCCGCGGTGCCCTGGAGCGGCGTGTTGACCGCCGTGCGCTCGGCGAATCCGCGCAGGTTGAAGTTCTTGCTGTTGATGTCGGGCAGCGGACGGATGCGGCCGAAGAGCGTGCGGACAAACCCGTCACGGCGCGCCTCTTCGAGTATCCGATCGATGAATTGGCGCACACCGGCATATTTCTCAAAGTAGGCGGCGATGAACTTCTTCGCCTCGGCCTGCGGGATCCCCAACTGCGCTGCCAGACTGAATGGGCCCTGGCCGTAGATGGTCGCGAAGTTCACGGTCTTGGCCGCGCCGCGCTGTTCCCTGGTCACCAATTCAATATGCACGTCGAACAGTTCCGCCGCGGTCGCTTTGTGCACGTCGCCGCCGCTGAGAAATGCCTTGGTAAGCAGCGGGTCGCCGGAGAAGTGCGCCATCAGGCGAAGCTCAATCTGCGAGTAGTCGGCCTTGAGGAGCAGGTTGCCGGGCTCGGCGATAAACGCGGCGCGGATTTCGCGTCCAACTTCGGTGCGGATCGGGATGTTCTGCAGGTTGGGGTTCTTCGATGACAAGCGTCCGGTCGCGGTATTGGCCTGGTCGAAGGTCGTGTGCAGGCGGCGCGTGTGCTGGTTGAGCAGCGATGGCAGCGTATCCACGTAGGTGGACTTCAGTTTTGAGAGCTGGCGGTATTCGATCACCAGGCGCGGGACATCGTGTTCGCCGGCGAGTCCTTCCAGCACGTCCACCGCGGTCGAAATCGTCTTGCCCTTGCCGGACTTGAACGGCTTGGGCAGGTTGAGCTTGTTGAAGAGCACGTCGCCAAGCTGCTTGGGTGAATTGATGTTGAACTCGGTGCCCGCTTTTTCGTAGATGTCGCGGGCCTTGGCGCCAATCTCGCGTTCCAGGCGGCGTCCCATTTCGAAGAGAACGTCACCATCGACCTTCACGCCGGCTTCTTCCATGCGCGCCAGCACGGGCACGAGCGGGAGATCGATATCGCGATAGACGCCGAGCAAACCCGCTTCTTCGACTTTTTGGCGCAACGACGTGGCCAGGCGACCGGTGAGGTCGGCGGCTTCGGCGAGCGAGCCGCTGAGCTTCAGGTTGAAGTGTCGCAACGCGACCGATGCAAGGTCGTGGGAGGAATACGTCGGGTCGAGCAGATAGGAGTAAAGCATCGGCTCATGCTCGACGCCGTTGATCTCGCGCAGGTTCTCCGCCGGAACGCCGGGCCCGCCGGAAAGCGCGTGCGTGGCCGCTTTCCAGTCGTGAACGGATTTTGGGACGGACGCGTCGGCCAGCAGCGACCGTGCACGCGCGCCGGCCTCGCCGGACATCGTCAACGAGAGTGCGTGACCCTGGCGCGCGCTGAACGCGATTTTCTGCGCGCTGCCGATCTGAATGCCGCCGGCGCTCGCCGGGATCAGCGGCAGCGACCCGTTTTCGTCTTCCGCAACTTCTTCGTCCACCGATGGAGCGGAGGCGAGTTCGACCGCGACGGCCAGGACTCCGCCCTTCGGTAATTCCTTGACTGCCACGTCCACATCGCGTGCAGACGTCGCTTCGCGATAATCCGTTTCGCCCAACTCGACGCCGCTGGGAAGGAACTCCTTCAGCAGCGAGGTAAACTCCAGCTCCGCGAACAGCTCGCGGCAGGCTTCCGGGTCCGGCTCGCCCGCGCGCATTGGTTCCAGCTCGAGCGTGATCGGAACGTTGCAGTCGATGGTGACCAACTGCTTGGACCACAGGACCTGATCGCGGTTGTTCTCGAGCGACTCGCGATAAGTTTTCTTTTCCAGCTCGGCCGCGTGGTCAAGAGCGTTCTCCACCGAACCGAAGCGCTTGATGATCTCCACCGAACCCTTGTCGCCGATACCGGGCGCGCCGGGGATGTTATCAATCGAGTCGCCGCGCAGGGCCATGACGTCGATCACCTGGCTCGGTGGCACGCCCAGAATCTCCTCTACCTTCGGCGGATCGCAAATCAGGTTGTCCTTGGGCGGGTTGAGCACCGAGATGCTCTCGTTGACGAGCTGGAGCATGTCCTTGTCGCTGGAGACGACGTAGACCTTGCGCCCCTGCTCCACCGCCTGACGGGCGAGGGTGCCGATGACGTCGTCGGCCTCATAGCCTTCCATTTGCAGGATGGGAATGCGATACGCCTCGATCAGCCGCCGGATGTATGGGACCTGTTGCACCAGGTCCTGCGGCATCTCGGCGCGGTTCGCCTTATAGCCCTTGTACTCATGCTGCTGGAAGGTCTGCGTCTTGAGGTCGAACTTGCTGATCTCCGACATCTGCGCGGCCTGCTCGTCGCGGAAGGTGGGAGCGGCCACATCGAAGACCGCGGCGCGATAGGTGGGATGGAAATCCTTCACCAGCTTGAGCAGCATGTTGGTAAAGACGTAGACGGCGCTGGTGGGCACGCCGGTTTTGGTGGACATGCCGCGCTGCCGCGCCATGGCGTGATAGGCGCGGAAGATGAACGACATCGTGTCGATCAG
>DAISJI010000256.1:0-3427 GCA_036821585.1 Terriglobales bacterium | reverse complement strand
GATGCCACCCCGACATTGACGGCGGTGCTTGCGCTGGCGCTCAGGCCGCGGTCATCGGTATCGGTACAAGTAATGTTGATGGGCCCGGCTGGCGTGCCCGCCGTGTCCAGTGTAGCTTGCGCTCCGCTGGGCATGAGGCGGCCGCCGCTGGCGGTGAAGCTGTAATTCAGCGGCCGGTTGTCAGGGCTCTGGCCGATGGCGGTGATGGTCGAAGGCCCACCCGAACTGACCATACCCGGGTTCGCGCCGCAGGTGATGGTCGGCGGCTGGGCCATGGCCGCAGGCAGCGGGATGGCGGAGCTTTCTTCCATTTCGACGAGGTCGCCGACGTTGATGTGCTCCAGGGACATGGTGATCATGGCGGTGGCGCTGGTGGGAGTGACGCTGAGCACGATCATCTCGCCGAGCGCGCGCCTGGGCAGTTCCGCGTACTTGCCGGCCGTGACCAAGGGCGGGTGTTTCATCGTGTCTTCGGTTTGCTGGGTCTTGTAGGCCAGCGCCTCGGTCTGGTCCTGCTTCTTGGGATCGTAACCGCGGACGGCGCGGAAGTAATCGCCGACCTTCACGCCCTGGCTGGAGCCGACATTGAGATAAGCGTCGTGCCCGGCAGCCAAAATCACGTCGAATTCCTTCGCCATCACGATGCGGCCATTGACAGTGCCGGGGCTGCTGGGGAAGCGCTCAAAGACGGTATTGCGATAAGGGACGGGCTGCTTCTCCAGGAACGGGACGACAAGATCGCCAGCGACCATGGTGGTACAACTGAAATCGACCAGCGCAATGGCGGTCTTGCCGCGCATCGCGGTGACGTGCACGCGTCCGAGCTCCTGGTAGGGCTGGCCGACGGCGGCGACCGTCGCGGCCTGGCCGAAGTAGGCCGGGTTGCGGTTGGGATCGCGCAGTTCGCGAATGATGCTATAGCGCTCGCCCTCCGCGTAACCACTGCCCTCGAGGAAGACCGTGTCGCCGTTGGCGAACTGGGTGGCGGACGGCGCCTCGGCGCCCGCGATCAGATAGTTGCCGTGGTTGTAATTCTCCTTGCTGATGAACCCGGCGCAATTCAAGTCCGTATACGTGGGCGCGGCCGAGCGCTCAGCCAGGTTGGAAATCCGTTGGGCCGGAGTAGCGAGGGCAGGTTGCTCCTGCGCAACTGCAACCACGGTAAGAACCAGGAACAACAGGCAAAGGCGTTTCATGCTTCCTCCTCGGAAAGTTCCTCCGCATGGCGGACTTCCCGAAAACACGGGCCCAAACTGGAGGCAGACCTGCCCCAGCGTAATTGTGCGGCTTGAAAGCTAGCAAAGCTGGGGCCGTTATTCAAGCATCGGCTAGTAACCCAACCGGTACCGGGTGCCAAAATGCACAAGGAGAGGGGGTAAAAGCGTGGTTGCATCCAATATGGTGCATCTGTAAGATGCAGACGCCTTTTGCTTTCAATGAGTCCGACGGCATTCATCTACGCGGCGCGACCGCTGCCCTTGCGGCTGCCACGGATTTGTGTCGCCGTGGTAGGGTCGTCAGGCTCCGAACTGGTCGACAAGGCCGAGAATCTGGGGCGCGATAACCCCTTTATTGAGTTCAGGTTAGACTACGTCAAGAACCCAACGCAGGCGCTTCCGGCACTGAAGAAATTCTTCAGCTACCACCCCGAAGTGGTGGCCATCGCGACCTGCCGGCGGGCCAATAACGGCGGAAAGTTCAAGGGGTCGGTGGCGGCGCAGGTCGAGGTGCTGGTCAAGGCGTCGGCGAGCGGATGCCAACTGATTGATATCGAATTGGAAAGCGCATCGGCGATGAAGCCGGCGGAGCTGGAAAAGTTGCGCTCCAAGGCCGGGCTCGTTCTTTCGTACCACGACTTTCGTGCGACGAAGAAGGTGGACGAGACCTTCCACAAGATGAAGGGCTACCCGGCGGATTTTTATAAGCTCGTCACCACCGCGACCAGCCTGCACGACAACGTGATCATGATGAAGTTCCTGGAGCGGGCCAGCCACGACCACTCCATCGTCGGGCTGTGCATGGGCGAGCAGGGAGTGATCAGCCGCGTGCTCGGACTGCGCGCGGGAAGCGCGTTCACGTTTGCGGCGGCCACGGTGGGGGAAGAAACAGGGCCGGGACAGATTGCGGCCAAGACGCTGCGCGACGTGTATCGGATCGAGCAGGTGGACGCGGCCACCAAGGTGTACGGCGTGGCGGGCGATCCGGTGTCGCAATCATTATCGCCGGCCATGATGAACGCGGCGTTCCGGCGAGAGAACGTCAACGCGGTTTTCCTGGCGCTGCACGCCAAGACGATCGGCGACCTGCTGGCGTGCGTGCGCGAAATCCCGATCCAGGGCATGAGCGTCACCATGCCGTACAAGGAAGAGATCGTTAAGCACCTGGACAACTACGATCCGCTGACGCAGAAAACCGGCGCGTGCAACACCGTGGTGCGCGGCGCGGACGGCAGATTGTTTGGGTTCAACACCGACGTGGCGGGCGTAGTGCGTCCGCTGGAGCAGCGGACCGCGCTCCAGGGAACGAAGGTGGTGGTGCTGGGCGCCGGAGGAGCGGCGCGCGCCGCCGTGTTCGGCCTGAAGGAACGCGGCGCCGAGGTCTACATCCTGAACCGCACGCCGGCGGCGGCACAGAAGCTGGCGCGCCAGGCGAAGGCGAAGAGCATCAAGCGCGCGGACCTGAAAAAAATCAAGCCGGATGTCATCATCAACGCCACGTCGGTGGGGATGGACGGCGCCACGACGTCGCCGCTGGGCGAGAAAGAAATCGACGCCAAGTATGTGATGGACATGGTGTACCAGACGGAAACGCGCTTTGTGAAGCTGGCCCGGGCGAGGGGCGCTGCCCTGATTCCGGGATACGAAATGTTCGTGCAGCAGGGGGCGCGGCAATTCGAGATCTGGACGGGAAAACCGGCGCCGGAGTCGGATATGCAGAACGAGGTGCTGGCGGCGCTGGAGCGGAACTCCCAGAACGGCAGAAGTTTGCGCAAGGAAACTGCCGAAAAGTAACACACTTCGGTACACTCCAAATCGGAACTTCCAGGGGCAAAACCGCGTAGTAACGCTTGACAGCATCGGTTTGTCCGGCGATGCTAGTGCCATCCCGGAGGCCCTATGACGACACCAGCCCAGCGCGAACAGCGCTCAACCCGGCGGTTTTCGCTGAAATTACCGGTGACGGTAAAGTTCAACGAAGCCGGCGTGGAGAAAACCGCGCACACGCGCGACGTCAGCGCACGCGGTATCTGCTTTTATATGGATTCGACGGTCACCGAAGGGTCGGAGATCGACTTCACCCTGACCCTGCCTCCGGAGATCACGCTCACCGAAAGCATCCGCGTCCACTGCAAGGGGAAAGTGGTGCGCGTCGAGCCCCAGCTTGCCGGCGGACGCGTGGGCATCGCCGCCGTGATCGAGAGATACGA
>DAISJI010000255.1:0-3429 GCA_036821585.1 Terriglobales bacterium | reverse complement strand
GGCGAATTGCTCCTGGATTTCAATCGGATGGAAAATCCGCCGTGCGCCTATACGCCGTATGCGACGTGTCCGTTGCCGCCCAAACAAAATCGGATGGCGGTCGCAATTCCGGCGGGCGAGCGGCGGTATCACGATTAGCCCTTCTGCCGATACAGCTCGTTCACCTGTTGGTTGGCTTCGTCGCTGGCGAGTTGGAAGCAGCGGATTCCGTTCTGCTTCCACATCTTGCAGACCGGCTCCCGGTCGTCGATTGCGAAGGCAATGCTGCCCTTCGGAAACTCGCGCAGGAATTCGGCTTTCACCGTGTAGTCGGGCCGGTGATCGCCGTCCGGACGCATGCACAGCCGCGAGTAGCGAATGCCATGGTCCTGCAGCCACTTTTCGGTGCGCTTGCGGTAGTGTTCGGGGCGTCCGGTAACAACCACGATTTCGTGGTCCTTTTCCAGTTCCTGCACCCAGCGAATGACGAACTCGATGGGCGTGTCGTGGTCCATCGCTTCGAAGAACGCCTTCCAATCCTTCTTGCGGCCGGAGTGGATGTGGTGCAGGCGGTGGCGCACGTCGGCAATGGTTCCGTCGATATCGACGATGACGATGGGTTTCGCCATTTTCTGATTTGCCGAAATATCCTCAGGCGACAGCGTTCAGCGACGCCGCAAAGAATTGGTCCACCCGCTGGATGATCTCGCGCCCGTCGTTGGACTCGTACACGGCCTTGCGCAATCCGCTGCCGTTGCGCACGCCATGCGTGAACCACGAGGTGAACTGCTTCATCTTCCCCACGATGCCATACCCTTCTTCGTCCACCAGCATCTGGAAGTAGGTGCGGATCAGTTCGTAGCGATCGCGTTCGCTGGCTTCCTCATAGGCGCCGGTTTCGACGTACTGCGCGATCTGCCGGAAGATCCACGGATTGCTGGCGGCGGCGCGCCCGATCATCACGGCGTCGCACCTGGTGGCCGCAACCATGGCGCAAGCGTCCTGCGGGGTGCGGATGTCGCCGTTGCCGATGACGGGGATTTTGACGGCGTCCTTGATCTCGGCGATCCAGCCCCATCGCGCTTCGCCCGCGTAGCCCTGCTCCCGCGTGCGCGCATGCAGCGCCACGCCTTGCAGTCCGCAGCTCTCTGCCAATTTCGCCAAGTCCACGCAAACCACTTCTTTATCGCTCCATCCGGCGCGGAACTTCACCGTGAACGGCAGCTTCACCGCCGCGCGCACCGACTCGAAAATCTTCCCGATCAGCGGCAAGTCGCGCAGCAGGCCCGAACCTCCGTTGCACTTCACGACCTTCCTCGCCGGGCAGCCCAGGTTCAGGTCGATCAGGTCGAAGCCGAGGTCTTCGATCATGCGCGCCGCGTCGAACAGGGTCTTGGGATCGCTGCCGAACAGTTGCGCCGAGATTGGGTGCTCGTCCTCGTAGAAGTGCAGGTAGCGGCCGCGCATTTTCTTGTCGCGCAACATGCCATCGGCGGAGGTGAACTCGGTCATGATCAGCCCGCAGCCGCCCAGGTTGCGGATGAAGCGGCGGAACACCGTGTCGGTCACGCCCGCCATGGGAGCCAGCACCGTCGCCGGGGCGAGCGGCACCGGGCCCAGCGAAAAGCTCGCCGGCACGGGAGCTTCCAGACGCCCATTCGCGTCCACGACGGGATGTTCCCAGTATTTCCGCACGTCACTATTCTACGTGATTCGATCACGGCCAAGAAAAAGCCCTCGCGCGAGGCGAGGGCCTTTCATCCAATGGGTTTACAAACCTATTTCTTGGCGGCTTCCAGTTTGGCGGCTTCTGCTTTGGCCGCTTCCGTTTTGTCCGCTTCGACTTTGGCGTACTTGCGGCGGAAACGCTCGATGCGGCCGGCGGTGTCCATCAGCTTCTGTTTACCGGTAAAGAACGGGTGGCACGCGGAGCAGATTTCCACGTTGATGTCTTCCCGGCTGGTGGACCGGGTCACAAAACTGTTGCCGCAGGCGCAGTGCACTTTCACTTCGCGGTAGTTGGGATGGATGGCTGCCTTCATGAAACTTCCGACTTCCTTTCGCAAAAGGTTATTTTACGGGAAAAAGGCGGGAATCGGCAACCGGGGGCCGGCGTTGTCCGTCCCAAGTCACCTTGGCGCTGTCCAAAGAAATAGGCGGCAGGGTCGCTGCCGCCTGATCTCCGCGCCCAACTGCGCGCTCTTTATTTGCCTCGCGATACCGCCTTTTTCAGCTCGATTCCGGGCGTGAACTTCGCCACCCGGCGAGCGGCAATCTTGATCGGCGCACCCGTCTGCGGGTTGCGTCCGTTGCGTGCCTTGCGCTGCGACACGTTGAAGGTCCCGAATCCGACGATGGTGACCCGCTCGCCCTTTTTCAGAGAGCTGGTGATGCTGCCTACCATGGTCTCAATGGCGACGGCAGCTTGGGTCTTGTTGCAGCGGGACGCAGAGGAAATACGGTCAATCAGGTGGCCTTTGTTCATTCGTGCTCTCTCCTGGAGGGATATGGCGGGCACCCCACCCGCGGGAATGGGCGCTATTAGGCTCTCCCATTTTGGGAAAGTCAACGGCTTTCTAGCGAATCTGCACGGAGAAACAGCCACTGGAGTGGTGTTACGGGCAAGTCGTCACTTTGCCCGGAGCAGCAGAACGGGCACCCTGATCCTATGTTGGACCCGGGTGGCGGTCGTGCCGAGAAACAGGTCGGCGAGAAAACGGTGTCCGTGCGTGCTCATCGCCACCAGGTCGCACCCCTTTTTTTCGACCCATCGAATGATTTCCGTGTCCGGCTCGCCATATGCCAGTTCGGCTTCGGTGGGGATCCCGGCCGCCTGAAACTCGGCTTTCACGTTTTGCAGATACGCCGTGTCTTCGGCGATCTCGGCGCTGACCGCGTCCGGACCGTAAGTCCTGGCGGCCCAGCCGTCCGCCACATGCAGCAATACCAGGCGGCTGTGCGCGAGTTTGGCAAGCTGCTTGATGTGTTCGACGATGGCGCGGTCGGTTGGCGTTCCGTCCAGGGTCACGAGAATGGTGTCGTACATGGTTGTGCCGTTTCTATCCTCGGCGCTCATGCGCCGGTGATGATCTGCCATGCCGCTTTGAGCGAATCCGGTAGCCCGTAAATGTCCATCGCGGTAATCAGGATTCCGCTCGTCCAACCCGCGGCGAGCAGGAACCACCCATTCTTCCACGCCCCCATACGCTTGCGCGAACTGGTGAAGTGCAACAGCGGAAACATGGCGAACGGAAGCTGGAGCGCCAGCAGCACCTGGCTGAGCGTCAGCAGATCGGTAACGCTGCCATCGCCCCGCAGCCCGATAACAAAGACTGCCGGCAGGATGGCCAGCGTGCGTGTGATAATCCGCCGCACCCAGGGCTTGATCCGCCAGTGCATGAACCCTTCCATCACCACTTGCCCGGCCAGCGTGCCGGTGATGGTGCTGCT
>DAISJI010000254.1:0-3449 GCA_036821585.1 Terriglobales bacterium | reverse complement strand
GCCGGCTCCAGCCGCTGCGAATTGGAGAGCGTGGGAGCGAAGATGTCGCCCAGGCGGTCGAAGCGCGCGCGCACGTTCTTGAGGGTGAAATCGGAAGGCGAGAGCGCAGGGCCCATTTCGGCCCAGCGCAGCGGCGTCGCCACCGGCGCACCCGGATGCGCGCGCAGCACGTAGGGAGCGGAGATCGTCTTGGCATATCCGATCTGGAGATAGTCGAAGTAAACCCGGCCTTTCTCGCGTTGCGCCGTGCTGCGCGGCGTGGTGAATAGTTCTGGCCGTTCGGCGATGGCGAGGCGCGCGACGGTCTCGGCGAACGTCCGCACCGTTTCGTAGCTGTAGACATTGGCGATGGGCACATACACGTGCAGGCCGTCGCCGCCGGTGGTCTTGGGATAGCCTTCGAGTTTCAGGTCCTGCAACTTGCGCCGCACCAGTTGCGCCGCTTCAACGACGCGGTCGAAGCCGCAATGATAGGGATCGAGGTCGAGGACGACGAAGTCGGGACAATCGAGCGAGCCGACGCGGCTGTACCAGGGATTCTGATCGATGCAGCCAAGGTTCGCGAGGTAGAGCAGCGTGGCCTCGTCGTCGCAGATCACGAAGCGCTTCGGCGGCGAGTCCTCACCTTCCGCGATCGTCTCTGTATGCAACCAACTCGCAAGGCCGCGGGCGGCATCCTTCTGGAAAAAGTACTCGCCCGCGATGCCGTTGGGATAGCGCTTGAGCGAGAGCGGACGGCCCACAAGGTGCGGAACGATGAGGGGCGCGACGTCGTGGTAGTACTGACTCACGTCGCGCTTGGTGTAGCCCTCGGCGGGATAGAAGATTTTGTTCAGATTGGTGAACTTCAAGTGTCGTCCGCCCAATTCGATGACCGCTTCCGCTTTGCCGGCAGGGAAGAGTTCAGGCTTGCTCTCCGCGGGAGTTGAGGGCGCGTCGGATTCGCGGATGCAGTCGCGCGCTTCGCGATCGGGACGAAGGCCTATGAATACCGGAGCGCGCAGATGGTTGTCGCCACCCCATCCAGCGTATCGCACCGAGCACACCAGCTTCGGACGGACCCAAGTGATTTCGTCAACCGGCAACTCCTCGGCGAACGGATTCTTGCTGGTGACCAGCTTGGCGAGAGTCGCGTGCAACGACGCCAGGGACTTGTCGGTGAATCCGGTGCCGACATTCCCGGCCCAGGTCAATACGCCGTGGTCGTAGCAGCCCAGCACCAGCGCGGAAATCGGCTTGCGCTTGACGACGGTGTAGCCGCAGATTACGAACTCCTGCTCGGTGGCGAACTTCACCTTCATCCAGTTGCGGCTGCGGCCCGACTCGTACCTGCTGTCGAGTCTCTTCGCCACGACGCCTTCGAGGCCGTGGGCTCGTGCTGCCTGGAGGACGCTATCGCCGCTGCCGGAGAAGACTTCGGAGACACTCACGTGCTCGTCCGGGGTCACCACCTCGCGCAGCAGGCGCTGACGGTCGCTGAGCGCGACATCGCGCAGGTCGTAGCCGTTCAGGTAGAGCAGGTCGAAGGCGAGAAGCTTGACGGGCGCGTGCGTGCGCTCTTTCGCCGTCGCAAAGCCGGTGCGTTGCTGTATCAGGCTGAAGCTGGGTCGGCCGGAGGAGTCGAAGGCGACGATCTCGCCATCGAGGATCGCGGTCTGGGCGGAGATTGAAGCGGCAATGCACTCGAGTTCGGGAAAGTTCTGGTTCAAGGCGCGGCCGTTGCGCGAGATTACCTTCAACTTGCCGTCGGCGAGGAAGCAGATTCCGCGGAAGCCGTCCCACTTGATTTCGTAGACCCAATCGCCGCCCTCGGGAACTTTGTTGGAAATCGTGGCCAGCATGGGCTCGATCTCCTTCGGCATGTCGGCGGGCTTCGCGCCCGGAACCATTGCCGGGTCGGCGCCGCGACGTCGCACGGGCTCAAGGTGCTCTTCCGGGTCCCAGCCTGCCACGGCGGCGAAGTCGGGCTTCTTGAGCAGCAGCCACTCGTTCTTCGTACTTTTCGTCATGCGAACGAGCGCGAAGCTGCCCATCAGCTTCTGGCCGTGCAGTTGGAACTTGAAGTCGCCGCGCTCCAGTTGCTTCTCGGTGGAATCCTCGCCCAGCAGATCGAAGGTCCCGCGGTCCCAGATCGTAACTGTACCCGCGCCGTAGTTGCCTTGGGGAATCGTGCCTTCGAAGTTGCCGTACTCGATGGGATGGTCCTCGACCTGAATCGCGAGTCGCTTGATCCTGGGGTCCAGAGTGGGACCCTGGGGCACGGCCCAGGACTTCAGCGCGCCGCCGATTTCCAGACGCAGGTCGTAGTGCAGGCGGCGGGCGTGGTGGCGCTGTACAACGAACCGATTACCGGACGCTGGCGCTGTATCCGGCGCAGGCTCAGGGGTTTGCACGAAATTACGCTTTCGGGAGTAGTCCTTGACAGACATGGGGCTGCTTGGAAAATCGCCGATCCTCTATAATTCTATTCGATCTCTCTCCCGAAGCTCTGGTGAGGTGAAGAATGGCGAGCACAGTGTGGAAGGGGCACCTGACCTTTGGGTTGGTGTCTCTACCGGTAAAACTTTTCAGTGCCGCGCGTGGCGAGACGGTTAGTTTTAACCAACTCCACGCCGCGGACCATTCGCGCGTCAAACAGGTCCTGTATTGTCAGCTCGAGGACAAGCCCGTCCCGCGCAACGAACTGGTGAAGGGCTACGAGTACGAGAAGGACAAGTACGTCGTCATCGGCGAGGACGACCTAAAGAAAGCGACGCCGCCGTCCGCGAAAACGATGGAGGTCCTGGAGTTCGTGAAGTCGGCCGACGTAGATGCCGTCTACTTCGAAAGCTCCTACTACATGGCCCCCGACGACGCCGGCGAAAAGCCGTACACGCTGTTGTTCGAGGCGTTGAAGCGGTCCGGCTACGTGGCGGTCGCAAAGCTGACCATGCACAGCCGCGAGCACGTCGTAGTCCTGCGCCCCGGCCGGAAAGGCCTACTTTTGCACACCATGTACTACGAGGACGAGGTGCGCAAGGTGGACGAGTTTCGCACTGACACGTCGCTGGTGAAGGACAAGGAGCTCAAGCTGGCGATGACGCTGATCGACTCGCTGGCCGCCGAATTCGATCCCGCCAAGTTTAAGGATTCGTACCGCGAGAACCTGATGGCGATGATCCAGGCCAAGGTGGGGGGCAAACAGGTTGTCGAAGCGCCTCAGGCGGAGCGTTTGGCCCCGGTCATCGACATCATGGAAGCGCTCAAGGCCAGTCTCGCCGCGGGCAGGAAACCGATGCGCTCGGTTACCGCGGCCGATGAGTCCGCAAATGCCGCGTCCGAAAAACGCAAGCGCATGCGGAAGTCGGCGGCAGGTGGGTAATCATGCCAGAGATCGCACGTGAAAGCGGAGTAAACGAGATGAGCGCCGATCGGCTCTGCTACTACTGCAACGAGGGCCATTGCGCCCT
>DAISJI010000253.1:1664-3478 GCA_036821585.1 Terriglobales bacterium | reverse complement strand
GGATGAATACGCCCGATTGCTGGAGTTGCGGGTCCATGAAGAAAACCTCGTCAAACGGAAACCTAGAGTAGCGATTCGGCTCAATGGGCACAGTGACTTCAATCACAGGAGTCGGTATTTCCGCGAAAGGCGCCGGTACGGACGCCGACGGCTAAAGCCCGGCGCTTCCAGCAGGCTCCGGTTTGCAGCGAGGGACCGTGGTTTGTATGCTGCGAAGAGAGGGACCCGATATGCGCGCATTGGCTATCACTGCCGCACTCTTGCTGGTAACGATGACGTCGGCCGCACAGCGCACCACCAAGAAGCCCGCGCCGCGTCCGCAAGCCAAGGCCGCCGAGGCACAGAGACATGCGACCGAGGCCGAAGACCGGGAGGCGATCGAGCAGCTCCACCAGGACGACATCGCGGGCAGCCTTGCCTTCGACGTGGACAAGTTGACCAGTACCTGGGACGACGAGATCGTTTCGCTGCCGCCGAACTCAAAGCCGATCGCCGGCAAGGCGGCCAACGTTGAGTTCCTGCAGTCGCAGCAGAAAGCGATGGCGAACGTGGATATCCTCGGCTACGAGGAGAGGTGGGACGAGGTGCGCATTCTCGGCGAATTCGCGTACGAGTACGGGAGCCTCCGTTCGCGCATCCGGCAGCAAAACGCCAAGGACGAGACGCCGCTGGAATTCAACGTCATGCGCGTGCTGAAGAAGCAGCCGAGCGGAGCGTGGAAGGTCTATCGCACGATCTGGAACGACCGGAATTCATCAGCGGGGGAAAAGGAAAAGCGTACCGAAAAGCCGTAAGCGGGTATTTCGGTATATCGGTTCGCCGGTACTCAGCGTACCGAAATACCGACATACCGAAATACCGTTACGTTGCTCGCCGAATGCGGTGCTGCCAGCGGTTCCAGGCGTAGCCAACGATCACGATCAGAATCAGGCCGCCGATCACGGCGTCGAAGCGGTGAAACCACACTTTCAGGCGCGGATCGGTGTCCCAGCGCTCACCCAGCTTGAGCCCAATCCACGCCAGTCCCAGGCACCACGGCCACGATCCGATGAAGGTATAAACGTGGAAACGCACGCGGGGCATGCGCGCGATGCCCGCGGGAAGCGCGATAAAAGTGCGAATCACGGGCAGCATGCGGCTGATGAGGACGGTGGCGCTGCCGTAGCGGGCAAAGAAACGGTCGGCCATGTCGAGCTCGTTCTT
This sequence comes from Terriglobales bacterium, assembly GCA_036821585.1. Classification (GTDB taxonomy): domain Bacteria; phylum Acidobacteriota; class Terriglobia; order Terriglobales; family Acidobacteriaceae; genus DAISJI01. The sequence continues at coordinate 2,275 of DAISJI010000253.1, read as the reverse complement.
ACTGAGCAGAATGTAAGCTCCGTATTTCTCGACCATGGGGCGCCCACCGAACGCGCCGAACTCATAGGCGACCAGCGAGCCGAGGTTGCAACCGATGGCGCCGGCGGTCGCGACCCAGAGCAGGTGAAACGCGGTGCGTCCGTATTGAGCGGCGATTTCAGGGACCGTCAGCGCGCCCGAGAACGGCATGATGACTTCCGAGGGCAGCGGAATACAGGCGGACTCGATCGCCATCAGCGCGACGATGCCGAGATAGCCGCTGGAAGCAATCACGGAGATGATGAAGGCGCTGAGCGCGGCGATGATTTTGGCGATCATGAAGGAGTGTTGAGTTCCGGGTTCCGAGTTCCGAGTTCAATCACCCGGAACTCGGCACTCGGAACTAGAAGTCCTGCGAGTCCTGGGTGTAGGTGTAGCCGGGAAGGGTAGCGCCGTCGGTACTTTTCTGAACCTTGACACGAATGGTATCCACGTTGGCGGCCTGCGCGTCGGCCTGGCGGAGCATCGCGTACTGGGCGAAGACTTCGTTGTACACCTTGGTGACAAGATAGTTTTGCGTGGTCTGGTCATTGCGCCAGACCTGTCCGAGCTGGATTGACTTTACGGCCATA
>DAISJI010000253.1:0-1564 GCA_036821585.1 Terriglobales bacterium | reverse complement strand
TACACGGCGCTGACCTCGTCAAAGCGCATTTCGTAGATCAGGCGCTTGAAGACGAGCGGGTCGTCGGCGAACAGGTCCACGCCCCACTCCCAGTCGTCGAAGCCGATGGAGCCGGTGATGATCTGGCGCACCTTGCCTGCCCAGCGGCGCCCGATCATGCCGTGCAAGTCCATCTGGCGCTGGCGCTCCTCGATGGGCAGCGTGTACCAGTTCTTTTCCTCGCCGCGGCGGCGGTCCATCGGGTAGAAGCTGACGTAGCGCGCCTTGGGGATCTCCGGATAGAGGCGTCCCTTCATGGCTTCGCGCTGGCGCTCCATCGTGGCTTCGACTTCCTTGTTCCATTCGGGCGTGTTCGGCTCGATGCCGCGCTCCTGGAGGGAGCGAAAGAGTTTTACCGAAGATTCGTAGAGACCAAGTTCGACAACGGAGACGTAGGAGCGAACGGGCTCGACGAAATCCCAGAGCGGCGTGGAGGCCAGATCGAGTTCCACCTGCTTGAGCGCGTCGAAGCTGTCGCGAAAGTGGATGAGCATGAGGTCGCCGGCCTGGTGGCCGAGCATGGAGTAGGCGGCGGTTTGGGCGGACTCCATCGGTTGAAGCACGGGCGCGGATTGGGCGAGCACTTCGCGGCGCGCGGCGGGCGCGCATTTCCGCCACTCGCTCCAGCGAAAGCGCAGCATCTGGTGAAGGACGCTGGAGCCTTCCAGGGTCAGGGGAACGGGATAGAGGGCGCGTTCCGCGCCGCGTGGGGAGCTTGCCATCAAAGCCTCGAATTCGGAATCAATCAGACGGGCTATTGTAACTGCTGTGGCGGACCGGTTGAGGGCAGCCGCTCCCACATTCCATCTGCTAACATTTCGGGCAGGAGGAGCGCATGCCAACAGCGCAGTCCGACGAAGCGCGCCGACAGGTCGTCACCTTCACGTTCTTCAAGGTCCTGCCGGAATGGCGGCGACTGGCGGCCGCGGAACGCGGAGCAATGCGTGAGGAATTCGCGGCGGTGGTGAACAAGTGGGCCGGCAGTAATGAGATGACGGTGCTCACCTATTCGACCGTCGGCCTGCGCGCCAACTGCGACTTCTTTCTGTGGCGCATCTGCTACTCGCCGGAGTGCCTGCAGTCGATGCACGCGGAAATGATGCGCACGCGCCTGGGCGGGTACCTGGTGACCGAGCATTCGATGCTGGGGACGACGCGCCGTTCGCTATACAAAATCGGTCAGGCCCACTACCAGGACGCCGAGGCGGGCATTGTAAAAGGCGGTGTGGGCCGTTACCTGACGGTGTTTCCGTATGTGAAAACACGCACGTGGTACCAGCTACCGTTCGAAGAGCGGCAACGGATCGTGCGCGAGTTTATCGGCGTGGGGAAAGATTTTCCCCGGGCGCGCATGAACACCTTGTATTCATTTGGGATCGACGATCAGGATTTTATCGTTGTGCTGGAAAGTGACCACGTCGGAGATTTCGTGGATGCACAGATGCGTCTGCGCGAAACCCAGAACAGCGCCTACACGGAACGGGTGACGCCGGTGTACTGCGGCATCCGGAGCACAGTGGAAGAG
>DAISJI010000252.1:0-3480 GCA_036821585.1 Terriglobales bacterium | reverse complement strand
ATCGCCCACTCCATGCGGTCGAACTTGAAGACGGCGAGCAGCAGCGAAACGCTTCCCTGCTCCGCCTGTGCTACGGACTCTCCCAGCTCGAATTCCACGGTGCTGTCGGAGATGGCGGCAATGCGTCCGCGACGCACCGCGTCGCCGGTGGCGATTTCGAATTCCTGCCCGACGCGGGCGCGCAGGACGCGGGCGAGGTGCTCGGCATTGCTGCCGGACAGAAATGCGCGGTCGCCAGCAACACGATCGGCAATCCAGCGGCGGCGGGTCATCGCCTATAGAGTACGTAAAAGTAGGTGAAGGCGGCGCAGAGAATATACGCGGCGCCGAAGATCCGATTCTGGCGCATCAGGCTGTCCTGCTCGGGATGTTCGACGTTGACGATCATCTCGATGCCGGTAATGACGCCGATGATGAACGCCACCACCAGCCAGCGCTGCTGCGAATAGAAGACATAGACGGGGATCAGGACAAGCGATCCGGCCAGGGATATCCAGCCGAGCATGCGGTGACGCTTGCGCTTCTTTTCGTCGGCGATGCGCTCGCCGGTCATGACGGCAAACTGGCGCGGCGAAGCCAGGCGGACGACGGCGGGCAGGGCGGTCGCGACGAGCAGGAACCAGGCGTAATAGCGGCCGAACTTATCCAAAGATGTCCTTGACCTTGCTCAGCAGCGTGCGCCGCTCGGGTTTGTTCTCGACGCCGTCCAGCTTCTCCAGTTCCTGCAGCAACTCGCGTTGGTGCTTGGAAAGCTTGGCCGGCGTGTGCACTTTGACCATGACGTAGAGATCGCCCCTGCCGCGCCCGTTGAGCACCGGGACACCTTTGCCGCGGACGCGTAGAACGGAGCCGCTCTGCGTGCCTTCGGGGACGCGCAGCTTGTGCGTACCATCGAGCGTCGGGATTTCGATGTCCGCACCGAGTACCGCCTGCGAATACGAGATGGGCACGGCGCAATGCAGGTCATTGCCCTCGCGCTCGAAGAACGGATGCTCCTTTACGTGGAGCACGACATAGAGATCGCCGGGCTGGCCGCTGTGCGTACCGGCCTCCCCCTCGGTGCCGTAACGGATGCGCGTGCCGTCCTCGACGCCCGCGGGAACATTGACCTGCTTTTTGAACTCGCGCAACTGGCGGCCGCCCCCCTTGCACGCCGGGCACGGATCGGCAATCACGCTGCCGCGTCCCTGGCAGGTGCTGCAAGTGCGCGCGATGGCGAAAAATCCCTGCTGGTAGCGGACCTGTCCGCGGCCGCCGCAGGTCCGGCACGCCACCGGGCCCTTGCCCGGCGCCGCTCCCGAGCCGCCGCACTTTTCGCAGGTATCGTGGCGGCGGACGGAGATGGTTTTTTCGGTGCCGAAGACCGCTTCTTCGAAATCGAGGGTGAGGTCGGCGCGCAGGTCGCCACCGCGCTGTGCCCAGCCCTGGCGCCCGCCGCGGCCACCGCCAAACATGTCGCCCATGCCGCCCGAGCCGAAGATGCTGCCCAGGATGTCGCCCAGATCGCCGAAGTCCTGGAAGATGGTCGGGTCGAAACCGCCGGCGCCTGCTCCACCGACGGCCGCGTGTCCGAAGCGGTCGTAGGCGGCGCGCTTGTTGGAGTCCATCAGGATGGTGTAGGCCTCGGTGATCTCCTTGAACTTTTCGGTGGCAACGTCGGCATCGTCGGGGTTGCGGTCGGGATGGTGCTGGAGGGCGAGCTTGCGGTAAGCCGCCTTGATTTCCTGCTCGCTGGACGTGCGCTGCACGCCCAGTACCTCGTAAAAATCGCGTTTGCTGTTCACTGCCAGAGTGGTGTCCCCGGTCGCTTTCTATTTCTGGTTGGGATTGGTGGCGACGCGCACCATCGCCGGCCGCAAAAGGCGGTCCTTCAACTTATAGCCGCGCTGCAATTCGTCAATCACGTGGTGGTCTTCGACTTCATCGGTCTCGACCATCTGCACTGCCTGGTGCAGTTTGGGATCGAAGACCTGTCCCTGGGCTTCAATCGGCTGCAAGCCCAGCCTGGTAAGCGCGTCGTGAAACTGGCGGTTGATGAGCTGCACGCCGCTGGCGAAATCCGCGCCCGTCTGTCCGCTCGCCAGCGCGCCATCGAAGCTGTCCACGATGGGCAGGAGCGATTTGAGCGCCTCGGCGAGTGCATACTCCTTGAAGTCCTGCTGCTCCTTGGCGCTGCGCTTGCGGGCGTTATCGAATTCGGCCTGCAGGCGCGCCAGGCGGTCCAGCAGCGCATCGCGCTCCTGGTGGAGCTTCGCCAACTCCGCGTTTTCCGCGGCAATTTCTCCCTCCTCGGCGGGAGGAAGTTCGTGCTCGATATCGAGTGCTTGCGGAGTTTCTTCCGCCTTTCCGTTTTTCCTTGCCATGACTGATTTCTTTCCGGGCGATGCAGGCGCGGGACCAGCCCGGGCCGCAGCCGCCTTGCTAACGAATCTCTAGTCGGAATCGTTTAGAACCTGGTCGAAGAGCTTGGCGATGTATGCCACCGCATTAATCGTGTGCTGGTAATCGATGCGTGTCGGTCCCAGCACCGCCAGCGAACCCATCACTTCGCCCCCCACACGGGCCGGTGCTCCGATGAGCACGAAATTGCGCAAGTAGGGCGCCGCTTCCGGGAGTCCGATCACGACGCGCACCGCTTCCTGCTTGGTGTCGAGATAGACGCTCAGCAGTTGGGCGACGCGCTCCTTTTCTTCCAGGGTCTTCAGCAGTTGCTGCAATCGATCGCGGTCGGCCTCGTTGGCCACCAGGTTCGCCGCGCCTTCCAGGTACACGCCCTGCGTAATCGCCTCCGACGCCAGCGCTCCCTGCTTGCAGAGCTGGTCGATGGAGTTCATCAGGCGATCGTACTCGCTGCGCTCGGCCTGCACCCGCCGCTCGATCTCGTTGCGCACGTCGTCCAGCGTCCAGCCGCGAAAGTTATCGTTGATATAACGCGCCGCGTATTCCAGGTCCTGTTGCGTGAGCTCGGCCGTCATGCGCAGCACGCGGTCGCGCACCACGCCCGACTTCATCACCACCACGGCGAGGATCTTGCGGTCGCCGAGACGCGAGAAATACACGTGATCGAGCGCGTTCTTCGGACCGCCAACGGTGATCGCGACGCCGACGTTGTGTGAAATCAGCGAGAGCACGTGCGAGGTGCGCTCCATGAATTCCTGCACGTCGCTGACGCCCTGCAGCGACTCGCGCACCATGCCTTCGTCGGCCGGCGACAGTTCCGCCTTGCCGCTGAGCTGGTTGACGTAATACTGATAGGCGGCGGGAGTGGGAATGCGTCCGGCGGAAGTGTGCGGCTGCTCGAGGTACCCGGAATCCACCAGGTCTGACATGACGTTGCGTATGGAGGCGGAGCTCAGGCCCTCGCTGCTGGTGCGCGACAACACCCGCGAACCCACCGGCTCACCCGTGGCAATGTAGCTTTCCACGATGGCGGTCAGGATCTCGTGTTCCCGGGGCCCGATCTGTCCCTGCTGTTCCATA
>DAISJI010000251.1:1728-3549 GCA_036821585.1 Terriglobales bacterium | reverse complement strand
GTGAAAGACTGCCGTCACGACTACCAGGTCGCAGCCAACGTTATTACCTTCGAAGATCTCTGCACGCTGCACCTCGACCCTGCGGTCGAGCGTTGGCGGAAAGCGGGAATCGTGCGTGCGGAACAGCGCGCCGGCAACACGCGTGGAGGCAGCACACCCGAAAAACTGCCGCCCGGATTCGGGCCGGCCACGCGCACCGGCCGCAGGATTACCGTCGGCCTGCAGCAGCCATCGCTGTTCGAGTAGTCATTTCTTCTGCAGGTAGGCCGCGCCGTCGCACGATTTTTCCAGCGCTCCGCCGGCCAGGAACTGCTTCGCCTTCTCGTCGTTCTTCAGGTACGCGTCCCAAAAGGCCGGCGCCGCCGTTTTCGTCAGCGCTTGAGAGATTTCCGATTACCGATGTCTTCCGTAATGCACAATATCCCGCGACCTGTGTTTCCGGAGGCGCTTTGAAGTCACCCTCGACCTGGATCCTGACCTCGATCACCATGCTCGCCTTCGCCGCCAACTCCGTCCTCTGTCGGATGGCGCTCCAGCGCACCAGCATCGATCCGGCCAGTTTCACGCTCATCCGCATCGTCTCCGGCGCGCTGATGCTCTGGGTCCTCGCTTCCCTTGCCGGACACAAGAGCGGCCGCGCCGGCAACTGGATTTCCGCCGCCGCCCTGCTTGGCTATGCTGCCGCCTTCTCGTTCGCTTACGTCTCGCTGCCCGTAGGGACCGGAGCCCTGCTTCTGTTCGGCGCGGTACAGGCCACCATGATCGTGCGCGGATTCCTAACTGGTGAGCGCATGAATGTCGCCCAGGTGGCCGGATTCGTCATGGCCGTCGCGGGTCTCGTCGTCCTGGTGTTGCCCGGCATTTCTGCCCCGCCGTTGATGGGTGCGCTGCTCATGGCCGGCGCCGGTGTGTGCTGGGGCGTTTACTCGCTGCTGGGCCGCCGCAGCTCTGACCCGTTCGCCACTACCGCCGGAAACTTCCTTCGCGCTGTGCCCCTTGCCATCGCGGTTTCATTGATCTTTCTACGAACGACCCGGCTCGATCTTGCGGGAGTAGCCTACGCCGTGCTCTCCGGCGCATTGGCCTCCGGACTGGGTTACGCAATCTGGTACGCCGCGCTCCGCGGTCTTACGGCGACGCGCGCAGCGGTCGTGCAACTGAGCGTGCCGGCGATCGCCGCGCTCGCCGGGATCGCCATCCTTGGCGAACGAATCACGCTTCGCCTGGCGATCTCGGCCATTGCCGTTCTGGGCGGAATCGCATTATTCGTCTTCGAAAAACGGGCCCCGGCACGCGTGCCGGCCGACTGACCCTGCGTCTTTTTACAATCTTTGTCCGTAATCCTTGCTAGAATTCCCGCGAATTTTGAAACATCTGGAGTCATCTTATGTCTACGCCTGCCGTTGTGCCTGATGCGCAGCCTGGATTGAGCGAAGGCGCGCGCCTGATTAACACATTCGTCGCGCCCAGCAAGACGTTCACCGACATCCGCCGCAACGCGAGCTGGTGGGTGCCGTGGCTGGTGTTGTCGCTGGTTTCGCTGGCGTTTGCCTTTACTGTCGGCAAGCGCGTTGGCTATGACCAAGTGGTGCAAAACACCTTCAAGATGGTCCCCTCGCAGATGGAGAAGATCGACAAGCTTCCCCCTGAGCAAAAAGCCAATGCGATGCGCCTGCAGGCCATAAGCCGTAAGGTAATCTCCTATGCTGCTCCGGTTACGACGTTGCTTCTGCTTGTGATTGTCGCGGCCATTCTGATGGGGACCTTCAATTTCGGCGCGGGCGCAGAGGTCACATTCAAGCAGTCCATGGCGATCGTGGC
>DAISJI010000251.1:0-1628 GCA_036821585.1 Terriglobales bacterium | reverse complement strand
CCTCTCCCTTCCGTATGTTCTAATGTCCGCAATTTTGGGAGACATTTCTATGTATTGCGATTCTTGTGGAGTTCCCCTTCAGGAAGGACAGTCGTTTTGCCAGCGCTGCGGCAAAGCGGTTGTTGGCGGGACGGCCCCCGGTTCGAGCCGCGTCGCCCGCCACGCCCAGATGCTCGGCATTCTGTGGATTGCCTACTCCGCTTTGCTGGTAGTGATCTCGCTCGCCTTAATGATGGTGCTCCGCACGATACTGCCGGCAATCATTCGGGCCCAACCGCCTGCGGGCGGACCGCCACCCGAGGTTGTGCTCGGCTTCCTTCATCCGCTGATGATGTTCATCGGCGTGATGCTGCTGGCAAAGGCCCTGGCCGGGATCGCGGCGGGCATCGGCATCCTGCAGCGCGCCGACTGGTCGCGCATGCTGGCCATCGTGGTCGCTTGCATTTCCCTGCTCAGCGTGCCCTTTGGGACCGCGATTGGCGTCTACACATTGTGGGTGCTGCTCTCGCCCAACGCCGCCGCCGAATTCCGCGGCCAGGGGCATGCTGCGGTCGTCTGAGGAGCGTAGCGGTTCAACACAGAGGCACGGAGACACAGAGGAGTGTTCGTTCCCTTCTGTGCCTCCGTGCCTCTGTGTTTCAATAAACTCTTGCCTGTTACGAGGAGTTCGGAGATGGCAATTCCGTTCGGCGACTTTGAACTCAGCATTTTTTCCGACGGCACCTATTTCCTCGATGGCGGGGCGATGTTCGGCGTCGTGCCCCAGCCGCTCTGGGAAAAGAAAATGCCGCCCGACGAGCAGAACCGGATCGTCCTCGGCCTGAACACGCTGCTCATCCGCACCGGCAAGCAGAGTGTCATCGTCGAAACCGGCATCGGCCCCAAGCTTTCGCCCAAGATGCAGTCCATTTACGGCCATACCCCTCGCCTGCTCGAAAACCTGCGCGCTGGCGGCGTCGATCCCGCATCCATCGACATCGTCATCAATACTCACCTGCACTTTGACCACTGCGGCTGGAACACGTACATGGAAAACGGCCACGCCGTTCCGACGTTTCCGAACGCGCGCTACTACGCGCAGCACGTCGAGGTGGATCACGGGCACCGTCAGCTCGAGCGCGACCGCATCAGCTACATTTCGGAGAACTACGATCCGCTCATCGATTCCGGCCAGATGACGCTGCTTGTCGGAGACGCCGACATCGCCCCCGGCATCTCCGTGCGCCTCTATCCCGGCCACACCAAGAGCATGCAGGGCGTCATCATCCGCAGTGGCGGCCAGACCGCCTGCTACATCGGCGACTTGATCCCCACTACGGCGCACACCGATCTGACCTGGGTGATGGCGTACGACCTCTACCCGCTGGAGACGATCGAGAGCCGTAAGCGCTTTTACGCCGAAGCTATTCCCGAGAAATGGCTCGTCGTATTCACCCACGACCGCCAGCACCCGTTTGCGTATTTGCAATACGACGAGAAGAAGAAGGTCGCGCCGAGGTACGCGGAGGAGCTGCTGACGCAGATCGGCGGCTAATCTGTTTTGCAACCTGAAGGCGTTCGGCGAATCTGTACTTTCATGTTGTTCTCAAGGTCCAAGTCTCTGCTCACCGCACTGGTCCTGATCTTCT
>DAISJI010000250.1:1883-3626 GCA_036821585.1 Terriglobales bacterium | reverse complement strand
GGGTCGAGGTATTTGATCAGGATGACTTCGTTCTGTTTTTCGTTGTAGATGAGTTCGTCGGAGATTGCCTGGACCAAGCGGATGCCGAAACCGCCGGGGCGGAGTCCTTTTTCCTCGCGGCACTCGGCCATGGCGAAAGCGCCGTCGAGATTCGAGGCCGCGGAGTGCTGGAGGTCGTCGAAGCGGAAGCCGGGCCCCGGGTCGGCGATGCGATAGAGCAGGATGCGGTCGGTATGGACGCAGCAGATGCGAACGCGGCGTTGCGGGTCCAGGCCGCCACCCCACTCCACGGCATTGAGCACGAGCTCGCGGAAAGCCTGCGTCACCTGCGCGGAAACGTCTTCCGGCATGGTGGGGATGAGCTGCCGGATAAAGTGCTCGATGCGGTCCACGGCGCTGTGCATGCACGGGATGGAAAGTTCGATCCACTCGGGCTTGGCGGAGTGCACTTCGATGGCGGGCTCGTCGGAGGCGGTGGTGGCGCGCTGGACGATGTCCACGACTTCGTGGATGTCGAAGGGCTTGCGAATGTACTCGAAGGCCTGCTCGCGGATAGCACCGAGTACCGATTCCGAAGTGGTGTCGCCGGTAATGATGGCGATGCGCACTCCGGGCGCCAATTCGCGCAGCTTGGGGATGAGTTCGAGACCACGGATATCGGGGAGACCGAGGTCGAGCAGAACGACGTCGAAGCGGCTGGAGGCGATGGTCGTGAGCGCATCGGCGCCAGTTTTGCAGGTGGCGACGTCGATGCTCTTGCGCCCCAACACGGAGCGCAGCAGGTCAAGGACGGCGGGATCGTCGTCGATGACAAGAACGCGTTTTTGCTGGGGCTGACCGGCCGCCGACATGAACTGCCAGATTACAGGGAGGCGGAAGGGTTTTCAATGATATCGGGAGTGTGAGATCCGGTTCCGGGACGGGTTCGAAAAAGGAAGCCCGGCCGAGGGCGGCCGGGCTATAACGTAGGCAGCAAATCCTAGGAGCCGGTGTGCTTCTTGCGTTCGCAGGCGGTGACGATCTGAGTGGGATCAACAGCCGCGTTATCCACCTGCATCTCCTCGATCTTGCCGTCCTTGCCGATCAGGAACGTGGCGCGGCGGGCAAGACGGTTCTTCTCGTTATAGAGGCCGTATTCCTTGATGGTGGCGTTGTCGTTGAAATAGTCGGAGGCGATAGGGAATTTCACGCCCATCTGGTCCGCCCAGGCTTTGTTGGCGAAGGGACTGTCCACGGATACACCCACGACCTGGGTGTCTGCGCCTTCCAGCTTTTCGAGGTTTGCCTGGAAAGCGCCCATTTCCTTCGTTCAACCACCGGTGAAGGCGAGCACGAAGAAAGCCAGAGCGACGTTCTTCTTGCCCTTGAAGTCGCTGAGCGAGAGGTTCTGGACTTTGGCGCCGTCGAAGTACTGGACCTTGAAGTCGGGGGCCATGTCGCCGACCTTGAGCTTCATCGGCGCAGGCGTTTGCTTGGGCTGTTGTGCCTGAAGCGGAAGCGGGCGGAGAGAGGTTGCAATGAGCAAGCAGCCCACCACAGTCGTTAACAGAGCTTTGCGCATAAACCTCACCTTGGGTGACAGCATTGTACCGGAAACCGGCAAAGCCGGGCGAAATTGACCATCGCGGGTATTGGAGCGCCAGAAGGGAGTGGAGGTTACAGAGCGCACATTTCCAAAAAGCGTTGCGGGCGGCGCATTTCGACAGGTACATTGATGACCGCACAGGGCAGGCGCTGCACAGG
>DAISJI010000250.1:0-1783 GCA_036821585.1 Terriglobales bacterium | reverse complement strand
AATGAGCAAGCTCGAGACGATCAACGAACTCTTCTACCGGATGGTGGAACGCAAGAGCGACCGGGTCATGCTGTTCCAGCAGACGGCGAAGTGGATCCCGATCGCGTCGCACGAGCTATATCGCAACGCGGTAGGGGTGGCGAAGTCGCTGGTGGAGTCGGGCATCCAGAAGGGCGACCGGGTGGCGATCCTAAGCGAGAACCGTCCGGAGTGGGCAACCGCCGATTTTGGGACGCTGTTGATGGGCGGGATCGTGGTACCGATCTATCCGACGCTGACTGGCGAGCAGACCGCGTACATGCTGGCCGACTCGGGCACACGCGTGGTGTTCGTCTCCACGGTGGACCAGTTCAAGAAGGTGCTGGCGATCCGCGCGCAGACGGCGGTCGAGCAAATCGTGGTCATGGATTACAGCGGGATTCCGGAGAGCATCCCGATGCACCCCATGATGCACAACGGCCCGCAGGAGCGCGACGCGGAGTTCGACGCGCGAGCGCAGCAGATCGGGCGGGACGATGTGGCCACGATCATCTATACCTCGGGCACGACCGGCACGCCCAAGGGAGCGATGCTGACGCACGGCAACCTGGCGTCGAACGTGGTGGTGTCGCTGGCAGGATTTCCGCTGGCGAGTGACGACATCAGCCTGTCGTTCCTGCCGCTGTCGCACATCACCGCGCGACACGTGGATTTCGTGATGTTCTATCACGGGGTAACGATCGCGTACTGTCCGTTCATCGACGAACTGCACCAGACGCTGAAGGAAGTCCGCCCGACAGTGATGGTGGCGGTGCCGCGAGTGTTCGAGAAGATCCAAAGACAGACGCAGTTGGCGGCGAAGTCGGGAGTGAAGCACACCATCTATAAGAAGGCGCTGCAAGTGGGGCGGGCGTACCGGGACGAGATCCTGGCGGGAAACAAACCCACGGCGAGGGAATGGAGGATCGCGGACCGGCTGGTGTTTTCCAAGGTACGCCAGGCGTTGGGCGGGCGCGTGAAGATCTTCATCTCGGGCGGCGCACCGCTGGGACGCGACCTGGCGGAGTGGTACGCCGATATCGGCATCCGCATTCACGAAGGGTATGGACTTACCGAAACGTCCCCGGTGATCGCGGTGAACAAGCCGGCGGCGCACAAGATCGGTACCGTCGGAAGGCCTCTGTTGAATGTCGAAGTGAAGATTGCCGACGACGGCGAAATCCTGGTGCGCGGGCCGTCGGTGTTCAAAGGCTACTGGAACCGACCGAACGAAACCAACGAGGCGCTGGAGCCGGAAGGATGGTTCCATACCGGCGACATCGGGCACCTCGATGAAGAAGGCTACCTGTTGGTCACCGACCGCAAGAAGGACCTGATCAAGACTTCGGGCGGGAAGTTCATCGCGCCGCAGCCGATCGAGCAGAAGCTGAAGAATAATTCGCTGGTGGCGGAGGCGATCGTGATCGGCGATAAAAAGAAGTTCCCTTCCGTGGTCATCGCGCCGAACTTCGCCGAACTGGAGCCGTGGGCGCGCAAGAACGGCATTGACATCAAGGACCGCCAGGAACTGGTGGAAGACCCGCGAGTGCGCGAGATGTATGAATCGATTGTCGCCAACGTGAATGCAGACCTGGCGCAGTTCGAAAAGCTGAAGAAAGTGCTGCTGGTTCCCGATGAGTTCTCGATTGCCGATGGATCGCTCACGCCGACGCTGAAGGTGAAACGGCGGGTGGTGGAAGAGAGATATCGGGCCATGATCCAGAGGCTGTACGCGGAACAGGCGGACATGGTGGCGAGTACGTAG
>DAISJI010000249.1:0-3630 GCA_036821585.1 Terriglobales bacterium | reverse complement strand
GAGGGGGGGATTCGAACCCCCGGTACAGCTTTTGACCGTACAACGGTTTAGCAAACCGCCGCCTTCAGCCACTCGGCCACCTCTCCGCGAGGAAGGTAGGTTCTGGCGCGGCTTCCAGATTCATTATAGCCGAGCAGCACGATCCTGTCGGCCCCATCGCCGCCGCATCCGTCCGACTCATGTATCGTTGGTTGTTCGGGCATCTAGCTTTCAGCCTGACACCTGAAACCTGACACCTGACACCTGTCTTTCATGATCTCCGACGCCGCTATCCTGAAAAAAATCTCGCTGCAGCCGAAGCACTCCGCCGGGTTCAAGCAACTGGTCCGCGAACTTGGCCTGCACGGAGATGAGCGGCAGGCGCTCGACGGCTGCCTCACCGCGCTCGTCGCACGCGGCGAACTCACGCAGGACGGAGACCGCTACGCCCTTCCCAAGCCTCCGGGCAAGAACGAGGTTATGGGCCGGCTGAGCATGCATCGCGACGGCTACGGCTTCGTCATCCCCGAGAGCGCGTCCCTGCGCGAAAAGCTCAGCGGCGACATTTATATTCCGCCGCCCGCGATCGGCGATGCGATGCACGGCGACCGCGTGCTCGTGGAAGTGAAGGAAGTTCGCGAGGGCGGGCGGGCCGAGGGGCGCATCCTGCGCGTGATCGGTCGCGCACACCCAACTGTCGTCGGCATCTTTCATTACGGGTCCCGTCAGAACTACGTCACGCCGTTCGATGAGAAGATCACCGCCGACATCGTAATCCCGCGCGGGGCGGAGGTTCCCAGCGACGAAGAGCAAGAGGTTAGTCGCAAAGTTACTCAGAGCCGCCATCGCGTTGTGGGCGAGGAAGCGCATCGCCGTGAGGTAAAGTGGGACGACCTTGAGGGCGTCGTGGTGGACGTCGCCATCACCGACTGGCCCACGCCGACGCAGAGCCCGCGCGGACGCGTCGTCGAAATCCTCGGCTACCAGGACGACTTCGGCGTGGACGTCGAGATCGTCATCCGCAAGCATCATCTCCCGCACCGCTTTCCCATCGACGTGATCGAGGAAGCGCAGGCGGCGGAGAAAACTATTCCCGGGCACGAGTTGCGTAGTCGGCGCGACTACCGCAACCTGCCCATCGTCACCATTGACGGCGAAACCGCGCGCGATTTCGATGACGCCGTGTTCGTCCGCCGTTTGTCGAACGGCAACTTCGAATTGCAGGTCCACATTGCCGACGTGGCGCGGTACGTCCGGGAAGGTACCGCACTGGACGGTGAAGCGCGCCTGCGCGGCAATTCCGTGTACTTCCCCGACCGCGCCGTGCCCATGCTGCCCGTCGAGCTTTCCACCGACATCTGCTCGCTGCGGCCCAACCTGGACCGGCTGGTGCTGTCGTGCACCATGGAGATCGACCACCGCGGCGAGGTCGTGGGCTACGAGATCAATCCGGGCGTGATTCGCTCCGCCGAGCGCATGACCTATACCGACGTCAACGCTCTGCTCGAAGGCGACGCCAAGCTGCGCGAGCGCTATCACCGCTTGGTGGACGTCTTCGAACTCATGCGGGAGCTGGCGATGCTCCTCAACCGCAAGCGCGTGCGGCGGGGCTCCATCGATTTCGACCTGCCCGAGCCCTTCATCGAGTTCGACGAGTTTGGCATCATGAAGGCGATCACGCGCTCGGAGCGGAACTTCGCCCACCGCCTGATCGAGGAATTCATGCTCGCCGCCAACGAGAGCGTAGCCAGCTACCTGGAGCAGAAGGACGTCGCCTCGCTCTACCGCATCCACGAAAAGCCGGACCCGAAGCGGGTTTTGGAGTTCGAGACGGTCGCCGCCGCTTTTGGATACTCCCTGGGCGTAGGCAACTTGCCGGTGAAGAAATTCCGTTACACCGACGACCGCCGCCCGCGCAACGCCCGCGGCCAGCGCAGCCGCAGCGGCCAGAGCTGGCGCGAGGTCGAAATCCCCGAGGACATTCGCATCACGCCACACATGTACCAGAAGCTGACGGAAAAGATCGCGGGCAAGCCGGAAGAGCGCATCTTGTCGTACCTTATGCTGCGTTCGCTGAAGCAGGCGCGCTACTCGGAGCGCAACGCCGGACACTTCGCGCTGGCGGCGCCGACGTATACCCACTTCACCTCGCCCATCCGCCGCTACCCGGACCTGATCGTGCACCGCATCCTGAAAGAAGTGCTCGCCGAGGGGCCGGAGCGCCGCGACGAAGAGGTTCCCGTGGGCGTCGGCGAGCCGGTGGATCGTCCTTACGATCCGGACGCGGCGCAAACATCGGCGCCCGCGAAGCATTCCAGCGAGTCACCCTGGTCCAAGGGCAAGCATGCGCAGGACGGCCATCGCGCCCGCGGCCGTCACGCCGAAGAGGAGCCTTCCGCGCGGCAGGGGCCGATTCCCGAAGACGCGCTGCACGACATCGCGGAAGAGTCCTCGCGGTCGGAGCGGCACGCCGACGATGCCGAGCGCGAACTGCTGGAGTGGAAGAAGATCAAGTTCATGCTGGACCGCGTCGGCGAAGATTTCCAGGCCCTGATCATCAGCGTCACCAAGTTCGGTTTCTTCGTCGAGTTGAGCGACTTGTTCATCGAGGGCCTGGTGCCGCTCTCCACGCTCACCGGCGACCTCTTCACCTTCCACGAGAACACGCGGCAGATCATCGGCCAGCGGACGAAGAAGAGATACTCGCTCGGCGACACGGTGCACGTGCTGCTCGACCGCATCGACCACATGCAACGCAAGCTCCAGTTCGCGGTGATCGACGATTCGCCGCCGCGCCGTCGCCGCAGGTCCTGAGGTACATTAGTCTGTCGGAGAATCGGACATGGAACTGCGGCAAACGATCTGGAACCTGATGGGCGAGGAGCGGCGGCTCGCGGCGGCAAAATCCTTCTGGGAGAGCTCGGAGCGGAAGGGCGCGCAGCGACAGGTGGAACAAATGCTGGCGCAGCGCCTGCACGCCCGGCCGGTCTTCCTGAAGAAGCTTTCGCCGGAGAAGAAGGCCGGCTACCTGGCGCGCGACATGGCTACCATGCCGTACCTGTGGGACGCGGTCATGATCAGCTACCACTTCGCCGCGCACCGGCAGATGCTGATCGACTTTCTCGACGCGCTTGGCATTCCCAATGACAAGGGACATTACGAGTCGGGCGAAACCGTCCAGCCGCCCATCGCCGAAGCGCTGGAGCAGGCAGTGAAGACGCTGCTGGAGAAGTACGACCGCACCGACGTCCTGGTGTACCTGGGCGCGGCCGTCACGCAGGATCCGGTGTTCTGGGCCAACTTGAAGCCGATTGTGGAACGCATGGCGGCAGAATCGGTCGCGGTGTAGTCTTCTTTTCATCACGGAGGAACCATGGCACCCGCTCATTCCCCACGTTTTCTGCAAATCGTCAATGACTCGAAGACCCGCGTGCGCGAATGCACGGTGGACGATGTGAAGAAGCGCCTCGACGGCGGCGAGAAGCTCACCCTCATCGACGTGCGCGAGGAGAGCGAGTACGCCAAGGACCACGTGCCCGGCGCCATCCATCTCGGCAAGGGCATCATCGAGCGCGACATCGAAGCGCGCGTCCCCGACCTGGCTACTGAAGTCATTCTCTACTGCGGGGGCGGCTTCCGCTCCGCGCTGGC
>DAISJI010000248.1:0-3652 GCA_036821585.1 Terriglobales bacterium | reverse complement strand
AACAATTTTCCGATAAACGTCAAACCGGTAGGGTGGCCCTTTTCGTCGAAGCCGTGCGGCAGGGTGACGCTGGGGTGTCCGGTGAGATTGGTGATGCCGGTGCTGCGTTCGGCAACCGGATTGGGCGTGTAGTCGCCGTAGTCGTAGGGCAAGAGATAGACGTCGAGGTTCGACATGAGCTTATCCATCGCCTGCATAAGCAGTGTGCGCGCGCGGTTGGCCTGAACGTAGTCGGCGGCGGGAATGAAGCGGAAGGTGTTCTGGCTGGCGATGCGGTCCTGGCGAGCGAGTTCCGCAGGGTGGGTTTCCAGCGGATCGCGAAGGCTGGGGATGGCTTCGCCGTTCAGGATGACGCGCGGATCGACGTTGGGATGGTCCGGAAGCTTGAACTCCACCAGTTCGATGCCGAGGCTGCGGACCTTGTCGAGCGCGGCGCGGTCGTTGGCGTTCACCTGCGGCGTCTGACGGGTGTCGTCGAAGGCAGCCTTGAGGTAGCCGACGCGGAGCTTGCGCACGTCGAGCGCGGCGTCCCAGTTGAAGGGCACATCCACGGCGGCAAGATCGAGATTGTCCGTTCCCTGAATGGCGTGCAGGACGAGCGCGCAGTCCTCGACGCTGCGGCACATGGGGCCGGTCTTGTCCATGGTCCAGCTCAGGGCCATGGCGCCGTAGCGGCTGACGCGCCCGAAGGTGGGGCGCAGGCCGGTCACGCCGCAGATCGCCGATGGCGCGAGGATCGATCCCCAAGTTTCGGTGCCGATGGAAAATCCGACCAGTCCGCCGGCGGTGGCGGAAGCGGGGCCGGCGGAAGAGCCCTGCGAACCCATGGAAGTGTCCCACGGGTTCATGGTCTGGCCGCCGAACCATATGTCGTCAAGTGCGAGTTCACCGGTCGCGAGCTTGGCTACCAATACGGCCCCGGCATCGCGCAAGCGCGTGACCACGGTCGAGTCCACGTCGATGACGCGGTCCTTGAATGGAGCGGCGCCCCACGTGGTGGGATAGCCCTTGACGGCGAACAGGTCTTTTACGCCGTAAGGAATTCCATGAAGAGGGCCGCGGTAATGTCCTGACGCGATCTCTTTGTCCGCCTGGCGCGCCTGGCGGAGGGCGAGATCGTCGGTCAGGGTGACGACACATTTCAACTTCGGGTTGTATCGCCGGATGCGGGCGAGATACATCCCGGTGAGTTCAACCGAGGTGACTTGGCGAGTGCGGAGCAGTTCGGCCAACTGGGTGACCGGCCAGAATGCGGCGTCTTCCAAATTGCGCGGCCGCGAAACACGCGGCGGCGGGCTGGGCCGGAACGGGCGGCGGGTGCGGTCCAGCTTCATGCCGGGCAGCATGGGATTGAAGTAAAAGGGCGGGGCGACGCTGTTGTCGATTTCGATCTGGCGCAGCTCGCGCAGAATGACAGCATTTTCGGTGACGCCCTTGAGCATCCGGTCAAGTTGCTCGTCGGTGAAGTCAAGACCGGCGACCTCGGCGGCGGCGCGCAGGGTTGCGCGGGTCAGGCTGGGCATTTTCTCTTCACTGATTTTCGCCCAGAGCACGCCGGGAAAAAGCGTGGAGGCCAAACCCAGTCCGGAGAAGTAGGCGAGGAAGGAGCGGCGGTCGGCGGTAATGTCCATGGGAGTTTCGTCGAGAGCCGACATTCTGCGCCTCGGGCGTGACCGCGCTCAAGGAGAAAGCAAGCGCCCTATCGGAAGTACACCGTCCCATCGAGCGATGGGGTAGAATTCCGGTGGTGCTTGCGGGCGGGACAGGATGTTATAAAGGTGGCGTTACGGTAGGAGGAACGAACGAATGGCACAGACCGAACGCAGGAAAGCGGAACGCAGGAAGGGGCCTGTCCGGGCAAAGATGGAGCGGCGTACGCTAGGATTGGCGGAAGGCGATAGCACACGCACCGGCAAAGACCGGCGTGGCAAGGAGCGGCGCACCGGGAACGACCGGAGAAAAGCGAAGAAGTAAGCCGCAAATCTGGTAGGCTGCATCTATAGAGCTGTAACAGGCGGTACCCGGAATTCACCGTTTCCCACCCTTCCAAAATCGGTCAGGGTGGGGCACCCACGGGAATTGGGACTGCACTGGAGGAAACGTGAGCGTCATTCCGATGGGCGATTCCCGCCCCAAGATCACCACCACCACTCTCTTCGAAAAAAAGCAGCAGGGCGAAACCATCACTGCGCTGACCGCCTATGACTACGCCACCGCACGCGTGGTGGACGAGGCCGGGATCGACGTGATCCTGGTGGGCGATTCGCTGGCGCAGGTGGTACTGGGATACGAGAACACGCTGCCCGTCAGCATGGAAGAAATGCTGCACCACACGCGGGCGGCGCGGCGCGGAGTGAAGCGCGCGCTGCTGGTGGCGGACATGCCGTATGCGTCGTACCAGGTGGACACCGGCGAGGCCCTGCGCAATGCCACGCGGTTTCTGAAAGAAGCCGGCGCGGAAGCAGTGAAGGTCGAAGGCGGCGCGAAGAGGGTGGACCTGGTCCGGCGGATCATCGACGCGGAAGTGCCGGTGATGGGGCACATCGGGCTAACGCCGCAGTCGGTTCACGCCATGGGCGGATACAAGGTCCAGGGGAAGTCGCTGAAGGCGATCGAACAACTGATGCGCGACGCGGTGGCGCTGGACGAGGCGGGCGTGTTCGCGATCGTGCTGGAAGGGATTCCGCGCGAAGTGGCGGCGATGATTACTGAAGAAATCTCGACGCCGACGATCGGAATTGGCGCGGGGCCGGATTGTGACGGACAGATTCTCGTCATGCACGACCTGATCGGACTCAGCTTCTCGCCGGCGGCGAAGTTCGTGCGCAAGTACGCCGACGTGGGCGCGGTGATCAAGGGCGCGATCGAGGCCTACAAGGCGGACGTGGAGGCGGGAGGGTACCCGTCGGATACGGAGTCGTACCACCTGCCCAAGGAGACGCAGGAGGCGCTGGAGACGATCGCGGAGAGAAAGCGGGCGATGCGGAAGTAAGTTCCGAGTGCCGAGTTCCTAGTGCTGAGTTGTACGGAGAATGCTCGGAACTCGGAACTCAAAACTCGGCACTGCAATGAGAATCCTAAGAACTCCCGACGAAATGCATGCGGCGTGCGCGCAGCGGAAGCGCGAGGGCAAGCGCATCGGGTTGGTGCCGACGATGGGCGCGCTGCACGAGGGGCACCTGTCGCTGGTGCGGGCGGCGCGGGCGCAGTGCGATGTGGTGGCTGCATCCATCTTCGTCAATCCGCTGCAATTCGGGCCCACGGAAGACCTCGCCAAGTATCCCCGACAATTTGAACGCGACCGCGAGTTGCTGGATGCGGAGGGCTGCGAGCTGCTGTTCGCGCCCAAGGCGAAGGACATGTATCCGCCGGGCGCGACGACGTTCGTCGAAGTCGCCGGGTTGAGCGAGCGCCTGGATGGACAATCGCGGCCGGGACATTTTCGCGGCGTGACGACGGTGGTCAGCAAGCTGTTCCACGTCGTGGAGCCGGACGCGGCGTTTTTCGGACAGAAGGACGCGGCACAGGTGGCCATCATTCGGAAAATGGTCGCCGACCAGAATTTTCCGGTGCGGATCGTGGTGTGTCCGATTGTGCGGGAGAACGACGGGCTGGCGATGAGCTCGCGCAACGCCTACCTGGACCCGCAGCA
>DAISJI010000247.1:2604-3716 GCA_036821585.1 Terriglobales bacterium | reverse complement strand
CGCGAGACCGCGAAGAATCCCACCATAACCGTGAACTGGCGCGCCTCGGCGCGGCTCCGCCATGGGCACGTGTGGGTGTATCGCTCCGACATCCTCAAGCAGGACGAGCTCGCGCCCGCAGCGCTGGTCACCGTGCACGATGAAGGCGGGAAGTTTCTCGGCACGGCGCTCTATTCCAGTTCATCGCAAATTGCGCTGCGCTTTCTCGGCATCGAGAAGCTGAAAGCGGCGGACCTGTTGCCGGAGTTGCGCAAGCGCGTACCGGCGGCAATCGAGTACCGCAAGAAACTTGTCGAGAATGCCGACGCTTACCGCGTGGTCTTCAGTGAGGCCGATGGACTGCCGGGACTTATCGTGGACAAGTACAACGACGTGCTCTCGCTGCAAGCGCTGACGCAGGCAATGGACCGCGGCGACGTACGCGAAGTCATTCTCAAGGAACTGGTGGACCAGCTTGCGCCCGCGGGGGTGGTGGAGAGCGTTGATCCGCGCATCCGCAAGCTGGAGTCGCTGCCGCCGCGCGAAGAAAGTCTGCTGCACGGAACCAAGCAGGACACGACCTTCCATCTGAACGGCGTGCGCTTTCACTATCACGGCCTGGGCGGGCAGAAGACGGGCGCATTTCTCGATCAGCGCGAGAATTATGCCGCGACCGCCAGATATGCGCACGGACGCGCCCTGGACGTGTTCACGTACCAGGGCGGATTCGCGCTGCACCTGGCACGCGTGTGCAAGGAAGTTGCCGCCGTGGACAGTTCGCGTCCGGCGCTGGAAGTCGCGGAGCAGAACGAGCAGCTCAACCGCGAACACCACGCCAAAGACATCGAGTGGATCGAGGCGAACGCGTTCGACCTGCTGAAGGACTACTCCACCGCGGGCGAGCAGTACGACACCATCGTGCTGGATCCGCCAGCCTTCGCGAAGTCAAAGAAGGTGCTCGACACCGCCATGCGCGGCTACAAGGAACTGAATCTGCGCGCGCTCAAGATGCTGAAACCCGGCGGAGTGCTGGTTACGTGCTCCTGCTCGTTTCACGTGCCGGAAGCGGATTTCATGGACATGCTGCGCGCGGCCAGCTTTGACGCGCGGCGCACGCTGAAGGTGCTGGAGCG
>DAISJI010000247.1:0-2504 GCA_036821585.1 Terriglobales bacterium | reverse complement strand
CTACTGCATCCGGAAGCGCTCGTTCATCAGCCGCTGCAGGCGCGGTTTGTAGATCAAGTCCCAGGCCAGTTCCTTGCCGGGAAACAGGAAAAGCGCATAGCGGCGCGTGTTGGCCGCCATCTCGGACGCCTGCTCGACGGTGATTTCCGGGCTCATCGCAATCTCCGACATCACCATGTTCATCACCGTCTGGAGACGACGGAGCTTGCGCGCTTCCTCCTCCAGTTCGGTCTGCGATTGTGCGGCCTCGGTTTGCCGCGGTTCCGCGTATTCCATGTAGCCCTCGTTACCGCCTCGAAAAATATGGGCCGCTGATGCGGACTTGGCGCTGGCGGGAATCCTTTACCCGCGCGGATTTTGACAAAGATCGTGTCCAGTATTGGATGAGCGGCGCCGCCCATCCGCTACAGCGTAAGACGCGCGAGCCGGCGTGCACGATGCGCAAACAAGTACTCACGAGGAACTCACCCCGCAGCAGAAACAGACCGTTTACGAGCGGCCAGATTGGGAATGTCGCCGAATTTGTTCCCCGCGGCGGTCCGCACGCCCCCGGAATGTCTGCTACGATTTGAGCGCATCATAGTGCGGTTTTGTCGGTCCAGTAGCACGCTTCTTGCATCCAACCATGGGAGGAATTATGGCCACTCAACCTGTCTCTCCGGACGACGAACTCGTCAATGTATTCAGCTCCAAGGAAGAATCGGAAGTGATGGTAGTTCGAGGGCTGCTGGAAGCGGCGGGAATCGAGTGCCTGGAGACGTCGCTCGAAGCTCCGCAGGACGTGCTGCCGGGCGTCGGCGGGTTGGTGCTCAGGGTACCGGCCGACCGTGCCGAGGAAGCCCGCCGCGTGATTGCAGAAAGCCAGAATCCCCTGCCCGCGGACGTTGATACCGACGAGTTCAGCGCTACCGCTGACCCGACGCCGGAAGAAAAGGCGTGACCTTCGCGCCGTCCAGGAAGAACGACGCCGCGCCGTTTACGTCGGTTCGATAGGTAAGAACTCGCTGTGCGGCCAGCCGCTCCAGTACTTCCTGTCGCGGATGCCGGAACTGGTTGCGCGCCCCCACGGAAATGACTGCGTACTCCGGCCCTACCGCCTGCAGAAACTCGGCCGAGGTTGAGGTCGCGCTGCCGTTGTGGGCCACGTGAAGCAGCGTGGCGCGCGGGTTTGCGGCGAGCATCCTCCGTTCCATCCGCTTGTCCGCATCGCCGGTGATGAGCGCCGACGTCTTGCCGTAACTCACGTGCAAGACAAGCGAGTCTTGGTTGCGGACCTTGTCCTTGAGTTCCCATCCCCGGGGCGGCGAGAGTACCCGAAAGTGCGCGCCGCCAAAGCTGAAGTCGTCGGGCGCCGACAGCATTGTTATTTTCATTCCGTACGATCGCGCTTGCCGGACCAGGTCCTCAAGAGCGTGGTCCGGCGCATTGGGGCCCATCCACAGCTCGCGCGGGCGGAAGTTCGCGATCACGCTGCGCATGCCGCCGATGTGGTCGGAGTGGGCGTGCGTAATCGCGACCGCGTCGAGACGCGTGATGCCGCGCGACCACAGGTAGGGCGAAATCACGTCCTCGCCAAAGTCGAATTCCGACTGAAAGGGGCCGAGTGAGCCGGCGGCGTCCACCAGCAGCGTGCGGCCCTCCGGTGTAACGATCAACGTGGAGTCGGCCTGCCCGACGTCGATGGCGGTGAATTCAAGTTTTCCGGTTTGAAGCTGCTTCCGCGGCGGAACGATCGCAATGCAGGCGGCGGAAACGGCGAGCAGTGCGACGCCGCAGGCGGCAACCCACCGGCGGCGCCGGACGGCAAAGATGCAGAAGGCGATCGTCGCCGCACAGGCGATCGCGATGGCCGCATCGGGCGGCGCAATTCTCAAATCCGCAGCTCGCCAGCCACCGACGACGCGAATCGTGCCGGTAATCCCGTCGAGCGACCATGCGGTGATCCAGGCTGCTGGTCTTGCGAGCGCAGGAGCGAGATAGTCCAGTGCCACCGCAGCGGCGGCGGCAGGCATCAGGATTCCCGTGAGCGGGACAACGACGAGGTTTGCCGGCAACCCGACCAGCACGGCGCGATGGAAATACACCGCCATCGGCAGCGCGAGCGCGAACTGCGCGACGGCGGAAACAACGAACAATTCCAGCGTGGCCAGGCTGGCGCGGATTCCACCCACGAGCCCGAATCGCGCCAGGCGGCGGCCTACCAGCGCGCCTGATTTCGTTTCCAGCAAGCGCAGGTCGAGGCGGAACTGCGCCAGGCGCGGCGGAAGCGTGAGGTCGTAAGCCAGAGAATCGAGGTGGCGGGTGGCATGACGGTATGGCTCCGCCGTGCGCTCGAGCAGCGGCACGGCAATGCCGGCAATAGCGACGACGGAGAGGAACGTCAGTTGAAAACTGGCGTCGAAGAGGGCGCGGGGATCGGCAGCGAGCAGGATCAGCGCGGCAAGCCCGACGGCGTTCAGGGGCGCGCGATCGCGATAGAGCAGGCGGGCGCCGAGATAGATCGC
>DAISJI010000246.1:2384-3741 GCA_036821585.1 Terriglobales bacterium | reverse complement strand
CCATCGTGATCAGCCTTGGACCCGAACGCCGCGGCGTCGTATTCGGCGCTGACGCCAGCGGTTGACCGACTCAGAATTTGATACTCACCACTGAAACAAAAGAACCCGGCGTTTCCGCCGGGTCCACTCACTGAAAGAGGCTACATGCGCTATGAGCGAAGGAACCCGGGAAACTGCGCCGAGTTGCTCTCGAAACCGGGAAAAACTTCGCCCAGCTTTTTGTTCCCCAAGTGCCGGTACACCACTTCGCCCAGCACGCGGCGGAAGTCGGTGGTCAGCGCCAGGTCGCGGCCCTCATAGAGGTTTTCAGGCGCCAGACCCGGCCACTTGCCGTATACGCGCCCACCTTTTACCGGCCCGCCCATCACGAACATGACGTTGGCGTGGCCGTGGTCGGTGCCACGATTGCCGTTCTCGCGCGCGGTGCGCCCGAATTCCGACATGGTCACCACCACCGTGCTCTCCGCCATGTCGCCCAAGTCGGTCCAGAAGGCGGCCAGCGATTGCGACAGTTCCGTCAGGCGTCCGGCCAGTTGTCCTTGCGCGGCGCCTTCATTGACATGCGTGTCCCAGCCGCCGATGTCGGTGAACGCCACTTCCACGCCGAGGTCGGGTTTCATCAGTTGCGCGACCTGGCGCAGCGCATTGCCCAGCGGCCCGCGCGGATAATTCGCTCCCGCCGCCGGCTGATACTTCGACGGGTCGCTCGCCTTCAGCATCTTCACCGCGTCGAACGTTTCCTTGCCGGTGCCGTGCAGCGCCGCGTCCACCGACTGGTCGTACATCGCTTCAAACGTATTCGCCAGCGGCTGCGCCTGCGGATTGCGTCCGCCCACGCCGAAGTCGTTTACGTTGCTCACCGCCACCGCCGGCACCGTGCCCGACAACATACGCGGCAGGGACGCGCCCAAGGAAATCGCGCGGAAGGGGGACGGCTTGTTACCGGCAGAAGCGTCTTTCAGCGCGCGGTTCAACCACCCGTCTTCGGTGATCTTCACGCCCGGCGTGCCCGATTCCATGTAGTCCTGCGCGTCGAAGTGCGAGCGCGTCGGGTCGGGCGATCCGGCGGCGTGCACGATCGCCAAATGTCCCTGGTCCCACAGCGGCTTTACCGCCGACATTGCCGGATGCAGCCCGAAGAACCCGTCGAGATCGATCACGCTCTGCCTTGGAATGCCGATCGTCGGACGCATCTGGTAGTACGACGCTTCCGCGTGCGGCACCACGACGTTCAGACCGTCGGCCGCGCCACGCTGGAAGACCACCACCATGCGCTTCTTGCCCGTGACCGGCATATCGCTGGCGAATACCGCGCGGGTCAGGAAGCTCGGCACCGCCGTCGTGCCCACAATCACGA
>DAISJI010000246.1:0-2284 GCA_036821585.1 Terriglobales bacterium | reverse complement strand
TTTGAAATTCCGGCGACCCCAGAATCAATCCCGCAATCACTCCAACGTTCACCGAGCGGGTGGGATCGTCCAGCATGCGTCCCGTGACTTGCGGATCGTTCATCTGCTTCAGGATCGTCTGATGCGTCTGCTGCGAGACTTCACCCGAAAGCAGCGCCTGCTCCAGTCTTGCGATTGCCGCCGACACATCGCCGGGACTCTCGCCTCCCAGGACTTTCTCCGGCGCGAACTGAACGCCCGGCATGCGTCCTGACGTGAAGCGCAGCGCAAAGTTCATGCGGTTGAGCAGCGCCGCCGAGTTCACCCAGGTCTCCGCTTTCATTGAGTAGCCCGTGGGCGGCTGCGCGCCGTACAGCGGCATGCCCATCTGGTTCAGCGTCTGCACCAGCGGCATGGCGTTACTCACGTCCGCGCCCGTAGCCCGGACCGCCGACGCGATGAACTCCAGCGGCGTCTTCACCTTCGCCCGCACCGTCTGCGGCGACCAGAATTCCGGCGACTGGTACATCGTGCGCAGCACTTCGCGAATGTCGCCATCGGTGTTCAGGAAGGTCTGCGACATGCGCTCCACCAGCGCGTCGGGCGGATTGTCGCTAACAAACCGCATGGCCAGCTTCTTGCTGATGAAGTGCGCCGTCGAGGGATGGTGGGCCAGGAGTTCGATCATCTCCAGCCCTTCCTTTTCGCCGTTCTCGTGAATGCTGTGCCCGAGCACCGACTTCGTGCCCGATTCGTGCATGCGCTCGTTGAAGAAAAATTCGCCGCCGCGGCGCGGATCGCGGATGGTCCATCCGGTCAGCACGCGCGCCAACTCCGTCACGTCTTTCTGCGTGTAGCCGCCTTCCACGCCGAGCGTGTGCAGTTCCATGATTTCGCGCGCGTAGTTCTCGTTGAGTCCGCGCTTCGGCTGGTTACCCTGCTGTTGCTGCGGCTGCTGCTGTGGACGCGGCTGCTGCGGCATGTACACCGGCATGCGGCGTCCACCAAAGCGTCCGTTGGGCCGCATGAATGGCCGGTTCTGCGCGTTGGGACGCTGTCCCGTGCCGGCCATCGAGTTCGGCCCGACGCTCTGCCAGTTGTCGAGGTAGAACAGCATCGCCGGACTCTGCGCCGTCGCCAGCAGCAGGTCTTTGAACTTGCCCATGGCGCGCGGGCGGATGACCTTGTTCTCGTACTCGGTGATCAGGTAGCGGTCGGCGCCCTTGCCGACGAAGACGTTGAAGTGGTTGTACCAGAAGTCGGTCATCACCTCCTGCAACTGGCGCTCGCTGTAGGCGTCGCGCAGGAGCTTCGCCTGCATCAGCTCGGTTACCACCACCTGCTGCGGGTTGTTCATGGCCATGACCTGCTCGCGCTGCTGCGGCGTGAGCGAGTTCAGAACCTGGTCGCGCTCTTCCGGATTCAACGCGCGCGAGAATACCTGGCGCTTATCGGCCGGCATCTGCAGGATCGCCTGGAAGCGCTTGTCCGGCGGCATCGCCAGGATCTTTTCCGCCTGGTCGCGCGCGTACATGCGGGCCTCACGACGCTCCGCCTGCTGCTCCTCGGTCATCATCTGCGGGTCCTGACCGTCGGCGGCGGCATCGTTGCCCTTGGCCTGCTTTTGCTCCTGCTGTTTTTCGTACTTCTCTATCTGCGCTTCGAAGATGGCTTTCTTCACCGGATCGTTGGGGATGGCGACGCGTCCCTGCTCGGCGGCCTTGATCACCTGCGGCGGAGGGAAGTTCTGCACCAACTCGATGGAACTCATGTGCAGCGTGCGCAGCGGGGAGAGCCGCGCCTCGACCTGGGTGTCGTCAATCTTTTCCGGGTGGAGCTGGGCGTCGAACCACTTGTCCACGCCCGCTGCGGCGACCTGGTCCACCTCGCCCGGACGCGGGCCGAAGGTGAACCGGTTCAGCACATGCAGTGCGCGCTGGTGTTCGTCCATCTGCGCGGCAGCGGCGATGGCCGTCTTCTTGTTCTTTTTGTCTTTTTTTTTGTCGCCCGCCCACATGGCGGCGGAAACGGTGATCGCGAGCAGGGCAAGCAGGGCTGCCAGCCGTCTATTCTGCATGGTGGAACTCCCCAGGGTGACACCTACCCCAAGGTGCCATCCCCGCAGATTATGACCCAAGCTGGCGTGGAAAGTTGCTGAATGTGCGACCTTGCGCTTGCGGAGGGAAAGTGTTGTGAAGTAGTAACTGGCGACTGGAGACCGCCGACTGCTCTTACGCCGAGTAGATTCTTCCGTGCGTCATCTTATGGTTCAGCGCCGATGCCAGCAGGTCAATGTCAGCGGGCG
>DAISJI010000245.1:0-3770 GCA_036821585.1 Terriglobales bacterium | reverse complement strand
TTGGGCGCGGCGTCGCTCTTCATGTCGAACGCCGGCGGCTGGAGCTGACCGGCGGGAAAGTTCACCGAGTTGTTCTGCGCGTCGTAATTGGCGTTGACGGTCGGTGGCGTCAGGTACCACTCCATGCGGTCCGGTGGCTTTCCGATCTTGTGCACCTGGCGCTGGAACTCGAAAGCATTGGCGCGCTCGCCGTTGCCGAGCAGGTCGCCGCGCACCACCTTGAGCGCCGAGTAATCGCGCCAATGGTCGGGATATCCGATCTTGTTGACCACCGCGTGCAGCTTGGTGAGCGCCTGCTGCTTGGTGGGCTCGCTCATCCAGTCGAGCGAGTGGACGTCCTTGTCCATGGCGAGCTCGATGCGCTTCACCATGTCGAGCGCCTTGGCTTTGGCCCGGGGACCAAACGTGATCTCGACGTACGCCTGTCCCAGCGCATCGCCCAACGCGCGGTCGGTAAAGCGGACGCAGCGCTTCCAGCGCGGCTGGATTTCGCGTTGTCCCTGGAGAGACTTGCTGTAGAAATTGAAGTCCTCGTTGACGATGGGCGTGCTCAGCCAGCGCGCCTGCGCGTGGACGAGATGCCAGCGCAAGTACGCCTGCCACGCCGCGAGCTCTTCGGCCTTGAGCGTGGCTTCCATCGCCTTGAAATAGTCGGGGACGGCGATATTCAGGGTCGCGAACTTGCCGGCCTTGTAGGCGTCGAAGTAGCGGTCCCAATCGAACGACGGCGCCAGTTGCTTGAGTTCGGCGGCGGGCAGGCGATGATAGGTCGCATGTGGATCGCGGCGCGTGACGCGGTCCATCGCGCCCTTGGCCAGCGCGGTTTCGATGCGCAGAACGGCGTCAGCATCCGACTTGGCCTGTTCCGGAGTTTCGCCGATCAACTGCAACATCGCCTGCACGTGCGCGACATACTTCTCGCGGATGCCCTTAGACCGCGCATCGTCCTTCAGGTAGTAA
Organism: Terriglobales bacterium; assembly: GCA_036821585.1. Lineage (GTDB taxonomy): Bacteria > Acidobacteriota > Terriglobia > Terriglobales > Acidobacteriaceae > DAISJI01. The sequence continues at coordinate 2,810 of DAISJI010000245.1, read as the reverse complement.
TCGCGGTCGGGCAGGCTGAGGCCGCCCTGGTCCACTTCGGCGGTCACTTCGTTCGAGTTCTTCGCGTCCTGCGTGGAGCCGAAGCGGAAGAGCGCCGAGTTGCCGAAGTAAATGCCGATGTCCTGCGGATGGAAAACGGCGAGATAACCGGCCAGGTCCGCCTTCGACTTGAGCGCGGCGATGCGATCGAGGTCGGCCTTGAGCGCGGCGGGCCCCGCTTTATCGGCGGCCGGCTCGTCCACGCAGGTACCGTAAAAGTCGCCGATCTTCTGGTTCGTCGGAGTGCGCTTGGGATCGGGCTTGGCCGCGGCTTCCAGGATTCTCCGCAGCAGTTCGCGGTTTTCGTCCTGCATCTTCGAGTACGTGCTCCACGACGACTGGTCCGCCGGGATTGGGTTGTTCTTCTTCCACCCGCCGCATGAGTACATATAGAAGTCCTCGCAGGGGTTGACCGAGCGGTCCATCGCCGACGGGTCGAGCACCGGCGTGTAGGGCAGCGGGATGCCGGACTTTTCGGCCGCGGTATCGGGCGCAGCCTTTTTCAGCGGTGGAGTTTGCGCGGGCTTGGACGCCGTTTGCTGAGCGATGGCGAAGGAAGCGAATAGGAACGCAAGTAAAAGAGCGAACCACTGCAAACGTGGTGTACGCACGGTAGCCTCTGTGGAACTCGAAGTATCGAGAACCGGCTATTGTGCGCCCGTGCACGAAAAATGAGAAACCAGAATCGTCAGTGCACCATCCCGGATTCAATGCCGGCCTTTTCCACCGCGGCCGCCATCGAGAACGCTTTCAGCTTGTGGTAGAGCGTACTGCGCGGGATGCCCAGCCGCATCGCGGCACGCGGCACGTGGCCGTTCTCCAGGCTGAGCGCGCGTTGGATGTGCAGCCGCTCCATTTCGTCGAGGGTCAGATTGTCGAAGTCGGCCGATTCGGCGGAAGCGGTCATCGGCTCGAATTGCAGGTGCCGCCGCAGGATGCGGTTGCCATCGCACAAAAGCGCCGCGCGCTCCAGCACGTTGCGCAGTTCGCGCGCGTTGCCGGGCCACGCATACGCCGTCAAGGCTTCGACAGCATCGTTTTCCAGCGCCAGGTCGGGCCGCGCCAATTCGATCGCGGTGCGGCTGAGAATGCATTGCGCCAGTTCGGGGATGTCCTGGCGGCGGTCGCGCAAGGCGGGCACGTGCAGCGAGACCATGTTGATGCGGAAATAGAGATCGGCGCGAAACTTCTGATCGCGCACCTGCGCGCTCAGGTCGTGGTGCGTGGCGGCGATCATGCGCGTATCCACTTCCCGGTCCTTGACGTCGCCCAGGCGCCGGAAGCGGTGTTCTTCCAGAACTTTGAGGAGCTTCGGTTGGAGCCGCAAGTCCATGTCGCCCACTTCGTCGAGAAAGATGGTCCCGCGGTGCGCGACTTCAAAGAGCCCGATCTTGCTGCTGATGGCGCCCGTGAACGCGCCTTTTTCGTGGCCGAACAACTCCGTCTCGAGCAATTCGAGGGCGAACCCGGCACAGTTCATGTCGACGAACGCTTCGCGGGCGCGGTTGCTGTGCTCGTGGATCCAGCGCGCCAGGATCCCCTTCCCCGACCCGGTTTCGCCGAGGATCAGGATTGGGCAGTCGGTGCGGGCGACCTTCTCCACCTGCGCCTCAAGCTGCCGGATGACCTCGCTCGATCCCTGGAAAGGATTTACGCTCTCCCTCGACTGGCGCGATTTTCCGGCCAGTTCCTTCTTGCGGGTGCGGTGGATGTCGATGGCCCGCTCCAGGACCACGCGCAGGGCCGACAGTTCCACCGGCTTGGTGAGGAATTGCTCAGCGCCGTTCTTGATGGCTTTCACCGCCAGGTCGATGGAGCCGTGGCCGGTGAGCACGATGCAGGGGACGACCGGGTCCACGGTCCGCAATCGTTCCATGAATTCCAGCGCGTTACCGTCGGGTAGGGCGTAGTCGATGACGACGGCATCGGGGCGGGTGCGGCGGAAGATGTCCAGGGCGGCCGCGCAGGTGCCGGCGCCGGCGACTTCGTAGTTGCAGGCGTGCAGGTATTCGCAGATCGCTTCGCGCAACTCGACTTCGTCGTCAACGATGAGTACTGAATCCAGGTGCGGCATAAATCCTCGCCAAGAATCACGGTATACCGTACCGGCGGGGCCGTTCTCGCATTTCAGGGCCGAAACTGGATTCGCATTCCACAATCAGGACTGTCCCACTTCCGGATAAGAATGGGGGGCAATCAGCAGGCGCCGTCCGCGCTCGGCATTACCAGCCCGAGTTCGATGAAGTCGTCGGAGGTGTTGGTCCAGATGACGCGCGCCACGATCGGAGTCCAGGCAAACTGAATGCGGGTCTCTTGCGGATCGACGCAGAACCGGTCGCGCGCGATACGCAGCCGGCATAATCGCGGACTGATGTCGAGCAGCTCCGCTTCAATCATCATTGCGTCGCTGGAGTCGAGGATGACGCCGACTGTCTCCTCGCAACCACTCCGCGGTGCGTTGCCGGTTTCCAACGGAAGCAAGTGAACTCCAATTTTTAGTGTGCTCATATCGTCCTCTGCTCAGGCCCAGCCAGAGTGATTGCACGCCGCGCACCAATTGGTCCGGGACCGCTAAAGCGCGGTCCCGCAGTCGCTTCGGGTTAGATTGCGCGGAGGAGCGCCGGATCGGTGTCTGGATCCGGCACGGCACGTCCAAAGGAAAACAAAAACGCGGAGCTTCCGCCTTTTGACGGTCGTATTTGCTTTTCTGGTTAAGCTGGTGCCGGGAGGGGGAGTCGAACCCCCAAGAAGCTTTCGCTCCGGCGGATTTT
>DAISJI010000244.1:0-3797 GCA_036821585.1 Terriglobales bacterium | reverse complement strand
GCCACCAAACGCACTCGGCCCTATCAACGCGCGGAGTGGTTTTGGAGTCAGCGCGCTTATCCGCAGGGATACATTCCTTCCGGCGTACGCGAAGATGCGCTGCGCCAACTCGACCAGATGATTGCCGACGAGGCCCAAACCACGCCCAAGTTGTCCGGTGCGCGCGGCCTCTCGCTGGCAAATGGTTCCGCCGTTCCGGCATCCGGCGTGGTTTGGTCGCCGATGGGTCCTCAACCTACCGCTAGCGATGTCGTTAGTTTCAAAGAATTCCCCACTTCCGGCCGCTTGACTTCGATTGTGGTCGATCCCCTCACTCCGACAACGATTTACCTGGGCGCGGCCCAGGGCGGCGTTTGGAAGTCCACCGACGGCGGGGCCAACTGGACGCCCCTTACCGACGACCAGCCTTCGCTCGCCGTCGGCGCCATCGCGTTGGATCCCGACAATAACCAGAGCATCTGGGTCGGCACCGGCGAAGAGAACTTTGGCGGCGACAATTATTACGGCGCGGGAATCTTGAAATCGGCCAACGGCGGCGCCACCTGGACGCAACTCGGTCAAAGCACTTTTAGCGGGGCCATCAACTCGATCCCGCCGACGATTGGTGGCGCAAAAATCGGATCGCTGGCCATCCTCAAGGGCAGCAGCGGACAAATTGCCATCGCTGCCGTCCAGTTTTTCCAGCAATCGGGCTTCACTCCGCATTCCGGCATCTATCGCACTGCGGATGGCGGCGCCACCTGGACCAACGTTCTCAACGCCGCTGCCGGCAACGTAGTCGCATGGGATCCCAACAACGCCAGCAACTGCGGCTCCGCTTGCATTGGCTACGCCACTATCGGAAATCCGTTTAGCGACTCGACCAATGGCTTTTACCGGAGCGCTGATTCGGGACAGACCTGGACAAAAATGGATGGAGGCGGCGTAGTGCCTAATGCGAATGCCGGCCGCATCGCCATGGGATTGGCCAAGAACAGCTCCACTAACACCATCAAGACCACCATCTATCTCGGCATCGGCAACTCATCCACCAACAATTTGCTGGGCATGTACAAGAGCACCGATGGTGGCACGACTTGGGCGCCCCTCTCGAATCCGCCCAACTACTGCCCCACCCAATGCTTTTACGACAACGTCATCGGCGTCGTTCCCAACAACGATCAGGTCGTCTTTGCCGGTGGAGCCTTCGGCGACCAGGTCAATTCCAACAGCAGAATATGGCGCTCCGCCGATGGCGGCGCCACCTGGGCCGAAATATCGAAGCCGACCGGCTTCACGTTCCCGGCGCTGCATGCCGACCTGCATGCCATCGCTTTTTCTCCCGATAACGTCACCGTTTACGCGGGCAACGATGGCGGCATTTACAGCAGCGCCAACGCGCCGAACTCTGCCACCGCGTCTGCCAATATCACGTGGACCAACTTGAACGGTTCGGCTACCGACGTAACCAAGTCGCTGGCGATCACGCAGTTCTATCCCGGAATGGCCATTACCGGCGCGAATTATGTATTCGGCGGGACGCAGGACAACGGCTCGCAGTTGTTCTCCGGCAATATCGTGTGGAATGAAATCGCCTGCGGCGACGGTGGTTGGAGCGCCATCGATCCCACCAACGCCAACACCCTGTATACGGCCTGCAACAATATTGACGTTGAGAAATCCACTGGCACCCCGACGTGGGGTAGCTTCACTGCGGCGACGAACGGCATAACTACGAACGATCGCTCGAACTTTATTCCGCCGCTCGTGATGGATCCGTCGAATGCCCAGACGCTCTATTTCGGTTCCTTCAAGCTGTACCAGACGACGAATGGAGCGGGAACTTGGACGGCGATGGCCGGCGCCGCCGACCTGACCGGTGGAGGCAACGCGCACATCAACGCCATTGGTGTAGGCCCCAACAACACCGTCTGGGTCGGCACTAGCGGGTCCGGCTCACAAGTAAGTTCCAAGGTGCAGGTCTCGGCCAACGCCAATCTCGGCGCCTCCGCCACTTTCACCGACCGCTCCACTGGTCTGCCCACCCGCGCCGTCACCCAGGTCATGCCCGATTTTGCCGACGCCACCGGAGCCACCGCCTACGTCACCTTCTCCGGGTTCGACCAGTTCGCGGGTGGCGGTGATGGGCTCGGATACGTCTACAAGACCACCAACAGCGGGGCTAACTGGACGAACATTACCGGCAACCTGCCCCATTCGCCGACCAACGACATCGTCGTTGACCCCACTATTCCGAACACGCTTTATGTCGGGAACGACATCGGCGTCTTCTACACCTCCAACGGCGGCACCACCTGGAGCACACTTGTCGGTGGTCTGCCCCGCGTCTCAGTTCTCAGTCTTAAGCTGCATGCGGCCTCACGCACCCTGGTAGCGGGCACACACGGCCGGAGCGCGTGGAGAGTCGTTGTCGGTGCCGTTGTCGGCGTTGTGCCCACCAACCTCCCGTTTGGCCAGCGAGGCTTCGGATCGACCAGCGCTCCGCAATCGGTCACGGTCTCCAATACCGGCAGCACCGCGGTCACGCTCACCAGTTTCAGCATCAGCCTCAACTCGACCGAGTTCGCCATCGCCGCCCCGGCTGCCACGAAGCGTAGCAACCGCATTCCTACTTGCAGCAATGGCATGGTTTTGGGCAGCGGGGCCACTTGCGTGATTAGCGTGACTTTCACTCCCGCCGCCACCGGCGCACGCACCGGTACGCTGACCATCAACAACAACGGCGCGGTTCCCGTGCTGTCCGTTGCCCTCACCGGCACGGGCCCGGCGGCGAACGCCGTTTCATTCCTGCCCAATCCCGTCAACTTCGGCAACGTGATTCTGAACGGCTACTCCACCATCCCCGTCACTCTGAGCAATAGCACCGCCGGACCGATTGTGGTGAGCAACTTCACCCTTCCCGGCGGTTATTCACAGACCAACAACTGCTCCGCCCCGCTCAACCCCAGTTCCGGCTGCACCGTCCTCGTGACTTTCCACCCGACTTCGCTCACCACATTCAGCGGCACGCTGTCGGCCTTTGACACCGGCGTCGGCAGTCCGCATACCGCGCCCGTTTCCGGGACCGGCTTCAGCCCCACCCTGACGTTGATCCGGCCGAATACGGTTGCGGGCACTCCCACCGTCACTCCCACCACCATCACTCCGTCCCGCCCCTCGCTTCCGGTCCGCTCGGCCGCGAATCTTGTGATCGCCGGTCGCGCCGCCTTCATGCCCATCGTGTTCTCTCCCGGAAGTGCGGCCGGAACGGCTTCGCTTTCATGTTTCGGCGCTCCTGACGGGACTACTTGCGACGTGCAACCCAGCGTGCTCCAACTGCGCGGCATTCCCGCTCGAGCCAACGTCGTGGTGCGCTACACCGATTCCGCTGACGCAGCGGCTCCCGGCCTCTACCAGGTGCAGGTCGTCGCCAGTACGGATTCGTTTGCCAGCATCCTGCCCATTCCGATCGAGCTGGCTTCCAGCAGCGCCGCATCCGGCGTGCAAGCATTGCCGCGGCCTGCCGAACCTGCGCCTCAGCCCAAATCGTCGTCTACCGCCGACAGCGCTCCGCCTGCGCTGCATTCCTCGGACGAACCCACGGCTCCTGCATTTGAATTGTCGGCCACGCGCGTCGAGTTCGGAGCGGAAGACCGCAAGACGGATGCTGCGGCGCACGAGATCACGCTCACCAATCTCCAGTCCACGCCGCTTTCCGTCTCCATCGATTCGATTACCGGAGACTTCGTCCAGTCCAACGATTGCGGCAGTGAATTGGCTGTCGCTGCCAACTGCCGGATCGCCATCCGGCTCAAGCC
>DAISJI010000243.1:1174-3810 GCA_036821585.1 Terriglobales bacterium | reverse complement strand
GCGCCGAAGCGCTGCTCCTCGTCGTGCCACACCTTTTGCTCAACGGAGATCTGCTCGCGGGACACCCGAAGCAGGTTCCATGAGTTCATTTCTCTGCGCGTCCGCCATGAGCATGCAGTGCCGCCATTCACCATCAGCGCGGAATAGCCGGCGATCTTGTACCGGCTCGACGAACAGGTGAACGTGGTGGCGTGAAGGTGCCCGGCCATGAAGACATCGATGCGGCACTTGGCGAATTCGGTGATGGCTGCACGGGCGCGTCCCACTATGTCACGGGACGAGTGCCCGGACGGAATCTCGAAAGGATGATGCGTCACTACGATGCGCACATGATTTTCGCTTACCGACTGAAAACGCTCACACGCCCGCCGGACCTGCTCGGAATTGATACGTCCGCCCTTGAAGGTCGTCTTGCGCGAAGTGTTGATACCTGCGACGGCGATTTCGTCATCTTTGTAAAACGGGTCCAGGTCATCGCCGATGTGGGCGCGGTATTTCGCCAGCGAACGCCGCCAGGGAGTCAGCAGATTGAGCCGCGGCAGATCATGGTTGCCGGGGACAACCAGCAGCGGGCATGAGAAACGCCCGATAAACCGGTTCGCCTCCTCGAATTCCTGCCTGCGCGCCCGTTGTGTGAGGTCGCCTGAGATCACCAGCAGGTCAGGCTGGCTGGCCTCGACATCTTCCGCCAGCTTCAGGGCAATGCGCTCATCGACGCGACCGAAGTGCATGTCCGATAGATGGGCAATGGTGCGCAATTACTTACCGCCTTCCGTTTCGGCGGCGGGTACTGCGATGCGCAAAGCCTTTTCCCTGATGCGGTAATTCAGTGGAGTCGACATCAATGTAACCTCGCCATCCGTGGAGACGTGCACCCGGCGCCGCCGGGTGAGAATCCTGAACTGCCGAATCGCGAAAACGTCCATCTCGCCCTGCATGGCGTCACCGGCAAACATCCCGGCCATCATCGCTTTCAATAAATTGAGCCGGCCCGGACGTTGCGGGAGGTAGACGAATAATCTTCCCTCATCGAGCCGTTCGCGTGACTTCAGGATAAAACTTTGTACCTCATAGCGATTATTTGCGACAAACACCAGCGGCGCGGCGCGCCGGGTCACGGCTCCGCCGGCCTCAAGCGTAACCTCCATGATGGGATAGCGTCGCGTCAAGAGTGCCGTGGCTTTGGCCAGGGCCCACCACCGATTTGCTCCAAGTTTGCGCTCGCGATCACGCTCGGTCACCATGAGCGGATAAAGTCCAATGCTGGAATTGTTCACAAAAACTTTCCCATTCACTTCACCAACATCTATGGTCGCAAACCGGCCGGAAAAAGCCGCTTGTACGGCAGGTTCCAGATCGAGCGGAATCTTAAGGTCCTTGGCCAGGTGGTTGAACGTACCGCAGGGAAGGATCGCCATGGCCGTCGAAGTCCCGGCAATCACGTTTGCAATCGCATTGATGGTGCCATCTCCGCCACCGACCACGATCAGCGGACAATTGTCGGCAAGCGCGCGGCGCGCCAGTTCGTCTGCCGGCAAAGCGGGCCCGGTAAAACATATGTCGACGTCTCGGCCGCAGCGCGCAAACAATTGAGCCAGATTGTCGCGGTCCGGTTGGCCATTCTGGCCGGCGATGGGATTAAGGATGCACGGTATCTTCTTCGGCAAATAGCTTCTTTTCTCCTCATCGCCGGTTGCGATCCCGGCGAAACGTGGCGATCGATAATAGTAAGCTGACCCACACCGATGGCCGCTTCTATTCAAGGGGAGGTCAAGAAAAAAACTAACCGCTTGCGAGGAGGGATGAACCGCTCGGGGGCTGGCCCACCCCTTTCGACGGAAGAAACTCATGATGGTTGCCCCGTCCTTCCGCCCGCTTTTGGCTAGGGCGGGGGTGTTTGCCGAGTCTTCAGGGGCTATTCCGCCCTCAGGGTAATGGACGGATCGACCCGCGCGGCGCGCCAGGCGGTGCCCTTCGGAAATCCGAGATCAAGAATCAGAAATGTTCCACTGCCCGAATTTTGTTGCACTGAGGGTAAGTTCCTGAATATATTGTGCTGCTCGCCGCCCGATACAACACCGTACGGACGGCTGGTTGGGATGGATGTGTAGTGCTCGCTGTCGGTTTAGCGCACAGAGATTCGGGGCTCCTGGTTGGCTGCTTTCCCGCGAACGCCGCAACCGGGAGCCCCTTTCCTTGGCGCGGCGGCAGGCCGCATCCACCATCCTCATTCGACGCTGCCGGCGACAGCGTGCCTGACGGATCGTTGCTTGGGGCGACGCCGTGGACATCCGGGCGCGCGGCTTGCGGCGCGAGGGAGTTACTTACCTGTGCAGAGGCGAAAGGAGTGCTGTTGTGAGAGAGAAGGGTACAGTGAAGTGGTTCAATGGAGCCAAAGGATACGGCTTCATACAGCGGTCGACCGGGGAGGACGTGTTCGTCCATTTCTCCGTCATCCAGGAAAACGGTTATCGCACCTTGAACGAAGGCGAGACGGTTGAATTCGACCTTCTCAAGGGGCCCAAGGGCTTCCAGGCGGCGAACGTCGTCCGCGGATAAGGGCACCCCGGTAAAAACCCGATAAATCCCCGGGGACCGCAACCCGGATCTCAGCCCTCCCGGAAACGGGAGGGTTT
>DAISJI010000243.1:0-1074 GCA_036821585.1 Terriglobales bacterium | reverse complement strand
CCGCCCCACCACGCTCGATGTGGCATTCCACCGTGCTTATGGCACGGCAGTTCGCGCCCACCGCTTCCTACCTGATGAAGACCGAGGTGCATACCTTTGCCTTCTCGGTGGCGGCCAACGTGATCCTCTCGTTTTTTCCGTTCGTGGTGCTGCTGCTGACGATCACGCGGCGCGTCTTCCACTCGCAAGTGATGAATGAAGTCGTGGTGCAACTGCTGCGCGATTACCTGCCCGTTGGCCAGGACTTCATCGTCCGCAACCTGAAGGCACTGGTGGCGGCGCGCAGCGGCGTGCAGATTTTCTCCGTCGTGATGCTGCTCATTACCTCCACCGGCGTATTTCTTCCACTGGAAGTCGCACTCAACCAGGTGTGGGGATTCAAGAAGAACCGGTCGTACTTGGGAAACCAGCTCATCTCGCTGGTACTGGCGGCCGCGTGCGGCGTGCTGGCGCTGATTTCGATCGCGCTCACCGCCGGCAATCAGATGATGCTGGAGCGCATCCTGGGTGGCCAAGCCAACCCGTTGGTGCGCGTGTGGACTTTCGGCGTTATGAAGGGCTTTGCCATGGCAGCGTCGATCACGATCTTCTTCCTGATCTTCTGGCTGCTGCCCAACGGCAAGGTGCCGGTGCGCTCGGTGATGCCGGCCGCCGTTCTGACCGGGTTGCTGTGGGAAGCGGTAAAGAACCTGTACATCCTGGCCCTGCCCTGGCTCAACTTCCAGGAAGTGTACGGACCGTTTTCCATCTCGGTGACGCTGATGTTCTGGGCCTTCCTCTCCGGCCTGCTGATGCTGGCGGGGGCACACCTTTCCGCCGCGGGGCGGGCCGAACAGATCGCCGGGAAAGTCCTCGCTTCCTAAATCGGGAAAGGCCGGTAAAGAAATTCCAGTTTAACGCGTTGGTTATCACTGCAACCTTGCGCCCCACCTGCATAGAATATTGCGTTCCATCCATTCGCCTCGGAAAGGGACCAGGACTTATGCGGCTATGGTTGTCGCTCCCGAGTGCAGTCGCGATTTTCGCCGCACTCACTACCTGTGCGGCCCAGCAGCAGAATTTTCCGGACATTCC
>DAISJI010000242.1:0-3820 GCA_036821585.1 Terriglobales bacterium | reverse complement strand
TGTGATGTGCATCACTTGCCGATGTGACCGCTCCCACTGCGCCCCGCTCCTCCCATCCCGCAATATCGGCATGGGAAGCTATAATTTAGCTTCCCGCTTGAGGACTGGAAGGTGTGCACCAGCGCGCAAGCGGGTTTCGTTTATGCCCCTACTCTGGTTGAAAGTCGCGGTCGGGTTTTATGCGGTGGGCCTGCTTTACGCAATCGCGGCGTCCAGCCGTCCGTGCAATTTTCTTTCGAAAGTGGTGCTGCCCATCTCCGGGTTGGGCATGGTTTTCCATTTCGTCTCGCTGACCGAGCGCGCCATGCTCAACGGACACGTCAGCCTGACGGTCATGTCGATCCACGAGTCCGAATCGCTCCTGGCCTTCGTCATCCTTGCCGTTTTTCTGCTGATGTACTGGCGTTACCGTACGCTTTCTCCCGGCATCTTTATCTTCCCCGTGGTCTTTCTACTGACGTTCGCGTCCTCGATCGCGCAACAGCCGGTAACTCTCGATAACCCGGTCCTGCGCGGCGGATGGATCGCCGCTCACGTCGCCTTGATCTTCACCGGATATGCGGCCCTTTTCCTTAGCTTCGGCGCCAGCATTCTCTACCTCCTGCAGGAGCGCAGCCTGAAGGCCAAGCGGCTCGCCGGATATCTGCAAAAACTTCCGGCGCTCGAGGTAATCGACGAGATCGGCTACAAGTCGCTGCTCCTCGGGTTCCCGTTCATGACCTTCGGCCTGATTCTGGGCGCCGTCATTGCGCAATCGAAATTCGGATCGATGTACTTCCTCGATCCCAAGGTCCTGCTCTCGCTCCTCATGTGGGCGGTTTACATGGTGCTGCTCTACACGCGCTGGAACTCCGGCTGGCGCGGACGCAAGGCAGCCTACCTGGCGACCTTCGCCTTCCTGGCCGCGGTCAGTGCCTGGGCGGCGAACTACTTCAGCGGAATGCACAGGTTCATCGCCCAATGACCATTCAGCTCATCGGAGTCAATCACCGCACCGCGCCCCTCGACGTGCGCGAGCGGCTGGCCATCTCCGAGAAGCGCCTGCCCGAAGCGGTGCAGCGGCTGGCCGAACATCCCGGCGTGGATGAAGCGATGATCGTTTCCACCTGCAACCGGGTGGAGCTGCTGGCGCGCTGCAAGAATGGCGGCGCCGACCTGCGCGCCTTCATCCGCGATTTTTTCGCCGCCGATCCGGGTGACTTCGACAAGCATCTCTACGAGTACAAGGACAACGACGCCATCCGCCACCTCTTCCGCGTGACCTCGAGCCTGGACTCGATGGTCGTGGGTGAACCGCAGATTCTGGGCCAGATGAAGGAAGCCTACGCCGTCGCGCGCGCGCTGGGCACGGTGAATTCGCAGCTCGATGCGCTGGTGACCCGCGCCTTTGCCGTCGCCAAGAAAGTCCGCACCGACACCGCGGTCGCCAGTTCCGCGGTTTCCGTCGCTTCGGTCGCCGTCGATCTGGCGAAAAAGATTTTCGGCGACCTCAAGGGCAAGTCGGTGTACCTGGTCGGCGCCGGGAAGATGTGCGAACTCGCCGCCCGCCACCTGATCGCGCACGGCGCGGATACGATCTTTGTCGCCAACCGTACGCACGAACGCGCCCAGAAGCTGGCGGCCAAGTTCAACGGTCATGTCCTTCGCTGGGAGGAACTCTACGAGACCGTCGACAAAGCCGACATTATCCTGACCTCGACCGGCGCTCCGGTTTCAATCTTCAAGCGCGACCAGGTCGAGCGCTTCATGGCCCGGCGCAAGAACCGGCCCATGTTCTTTATCGACATCGCCGTCCCGCGCGACGTGGACGCCGAGGTCAACAAGCTCGACGGCGTCTTCGTGTACGACATCGACGATCTCCAGCAGGTCGTCTCCAGCCACATGTCGGACCGCAAGCGTGAAGCGCAAAAGGCGGAAGACATCGTCGCCGTTGAGGTGGACCGTTTCCTCGCGCAGATGCGCACCGCCGACGTCGTGCCTACCATCGTCTCGCTCCAGGAGCACCTGGAAACGATTCGCCAGGCGGAGATCGATCGCGTTCGTGGACGTCTCGGCGAACTCAGTCCCGAGCAGGAAATTGCCGTCGAAGCCATGACCCGCGGCATCATCAACAAGATCATGCATACGCCCATCACCGCGTTGAAGTCGGCGGCCCGCGAGCAGGAAGCGACCACCGTCATCGACCTGGTGCGGCGCCTGTTCAATCTCCAGCAGAAGGACCACGAGCACGCTGCCGATTCCGACAAGCCCGCCGGGGTGGAAAAGTAATGGCCCTCCTGCGCATCGGCTCCCGCGGCTCGCAACTGGCACTCTGGCAGTCGAACCACATCTCGGCCCTGCTGCGCGAGCGCGGGCACGAGGTCGAAATCGAAATCATCAAGACCACCGGCGACAAGATCACCGACGTTGCCCTCGCCCAGGTCGGCACCAAGGGCATGTTTACCAAGGAGATTGAGGAAGCCCTGCTGGAGCGGCGCGTCGATCTGGCGGTGCATAGCCTGAAGGACCTGCCCACCGAATTGGCGCCTGAATTCGAGATCGCCGCCATCACCACGCGCGAGAATCCGCGCGATGCGTTTCTCTCGCGGCATTTCGAATCCATTCACGACCTGCCGCAAAAGTCACGCGTGGGCACCAGCAGTTTGCGGCGCCAGGCGCAGTTGAAGGCCCTACGGCCGGACCTCGATGTTTTTCCTCTGCGCGGAAACGTGGATACCCGCCTGCGCAAGCTGGAAGAGGGCGAGTACGACGCCATCATCCTCGCCGCGGCGGGGCTGAACCGTTTGGGCCTGACGCAGCGCATCAGGGCCATCCTGCCCGAGGACATCATGTGTCCGGCAGCGGGGCAGGGAGCGCTTGGCATCGAAATTCGTGCCGGCGATGCGGCCCTGCGCGAGCAACTCAAGTTCCTCGACGATCCAGCCGCGCGCGCCTCCACCACGGCGGAGCGCGCGTTGTTGAACGAACTGGGCGGCGGCTGCCAGGTGCCGATCGGGGCCTTCGCCGAAGTGCGGGATGGTATCGTTCGCTTGACCGGAGTTGTAGCGCGTCCCGACGGTTCGATGGTTCTGCGCGACGTGCGCACTGGGACGGATCCGAAGTCGCTTGGCGAAAGCCTGGGACGGTCGTTACTGGAGCGCGGCGGAAAAGAGATCTTGCGCGAAGTCTATGGCGCCAACGCTGCGGCGCCGCAACAGCCGTAAGTCACGAACAAGGACGACTCGTTGACTGAAAGAAAACCACTCGCCGGAAAACGAATCCTCGTCGGCCGCGCCCGTCACCAGGCCGGGGTCCTCTCCGACAAGCTGCGCGATCTCGGCGCCCAGGTCATCGAGATCCCCTTCATCGAAATTCGTCCGCCCGCGTCATGGGCGCCGCTCGACCGCGCCATCGCCCGCATTCTCGATTACGACTGGCTTATCCTGACCAGCGCCAACGGCGTGCAGATGCTCTTTGCGCGCCTGGCCAAGCTCGGCAAATCCGAGGCCGACCTCCTCCACCTGAACATCGCTGCCATCGGCCCGGCAACCGCGAGGGTAATCGAGACCCATGGACTTCCGGTTGATGTCGTCCCTGACAAGTACGTAGCCGAATCGGTGGTGGAAGCCCTGCAAGGCGAGGTGAAGGGAAAGAGCGTGCTGCTGGTACGTGCCAAGGTGGCGCGCGACGTGATCCCACGCGAACTGACGAACCTCGGCGCGAAAGTGGACGTGGCCGAAGCATACGAAACGGTATTGCCGGGAACATCGGCGGCCGCGCTCCGCGTCGTGCTCCGCGATCCCGAGCAGAAGCCGCACGCCATTTGCTTCACCAGTTCCTC
>DAISJI010000241.1:0-3841 GCA_036821585.1 Terriglobales bacterium | reverse complement strand
AAAGCTTCCGCAGCCGCGACGCGTCTTGAGGTCGCCGGGTGCGAGTGGAAGAACCACTCCACGAAGCGCGAAGGATTTCTCTCCGCCAGATTCTGTTCCGCCAGCTTGTTCATCGAGGTGATAAACGGCCGCACGTCGTCCACCGAGCGAAAGCAGTAGCGATCGGCTTGGCGTTCATTGAAGCGCGAGTACGCGTTCAGTAACGGCATCAGCGCGAACGACATCACCGTGGAAACCAGCGCCAGCAGCGGGAGGCTGGCGAAATCGGTCATGCTCTCGAACATGTGCCGCTGTTCGACCGCGTAATCCAGCAGCATCGCCGTCGCCCAGAACCCGAAAAAGGTGATCACCGCCTGCACTGCGATGCCTTTCGGAATGTGCCGGTGCACGTGGTGTCCTAGTTCATGCGCCAGGATCGCCTCGATCTCGTCCACCGAATATTTTTCCAGCAGCGTGTCGGCCAGGATGATGCGGCGCGTCCTGCCCAGACCGGTCAGCGCCGCGTTCGCCTTCTTGCTCTTCTCGCTCAGCTTCCACTCGTACACGCCGTGCACCTTGGTCCCCGCCCGCTCGCTCAACCGCACCAGGCGGTCGCGCAACTCGTCATTTTTCAGCGGTTCGAATTTGTAGAAGAGAGGGAAAAGCACCACCGGCGCGATCTGCGCGAAGAAAATCGTGAGCACAATGAACACGGCCCACGCGATCAGCCACCAGTTCACCGGCGACAGCCGAATCGTCCAGTAAATCAGCTCCACGACGATGCTCGCCAGCACCACGCTGATCAGGAATTCCTTCGCCTCGTCCCACAGCCAGCTTCCCAGCTTCTGGTTCGACAGATGGTAGCGATGCTCCAGGTGAAAGCTGTAGTAGTCGAGCGCGAAGCCCAGCAGCTTGCCGGCCAGCAGCACCAGCACGACGTAGAAGAAAACCGCGAGCGAGTAGTGCTGACCGGCGCCGGCGTACGCGTAATCCCGCAGCGCCTCGGTCCAGCGAAATCCGCCCCGCGTCCGCGCCAGCAGCAGTATCACCAGGAACGCCAGCCCGAACAGGAAATCCGCGACGCCCAGGTAGCGCTTGATGCGGTTGTACCGCCGCGCCTCCGGCGTGTCCGGAAACTGCTCGCCACTGCCAATGGGTAACGTCATCTGATGTTTTGTAGCCCGGCTGCCCGCAGCCGGCTCGATGCGAACTCACGACCGAAGCGCGGCTATTTTCCTCTGCTCCTCTGCGCTTATCTTTTCCCATCGACCATCAACCATCGACAAGCGGCTAGCTACCAGCGGCCGCCTTCTCCTCCACAAACTCCACCGCTGCGCCCAGGATCTCGCTCACCAGTTCCGGCGACGCCGCCTCGCAGTATATGCGCAGCAGCCGCTCCGTCCCCGACGCGCGCAGCAGCACCCACGCCTCTGCGCCGTTCCCGTACGTCGGCGCATCCAGGAAGAACTTCACCCCATCGAGGTCTTCCTTGCGCAGCACCTTGTACTTGCCCATCTGCTGCACCTGTCCCGAACTGGCTCGCCGGATCGCGCTTTGCTTGACCTCATCCGAGATATGCAGGTCCCGCCGCCCGTAAAAATGCGCGCCGAATTCCTTTTGCAGGTGTGCGACGAGCTGCCCCAGCGTCATCTTCGACTCCGCCATCGCGTTCGCCAGCAGCAGCGCATTCAGTACTCCGTCGCGCTCCGGCAAGTAGCGCGGAATTCCAATCCCGCCCGATTCCTCGCCCCCGATCAGCACTTCCTTCCCCGACATCACCACGTCGCACACGTACTTGAACCCAATGCCGTGCTCGATCAGTTCGCGCCCGTACTTCTTCGCGATGCGGTCCAGCATGCGCGTCGTGTTGAACGCCCGCGTTACTGCGCCACCCCACTGTTTCCGGTACTCCAGCAGCCACCAGAGGATGATCGCGTAGCACTTGTGCGCGTCCACGAATGCGCCGTCTTCCGACACCGCACCGATGCGGTCGGCGTCGCCGTCGTTGGCAAACCCGGCGTGACATTTCTCGCGCACGACCGTTTCCTGCAGCATGCGCACGTGCGGCTCGATCGGTTCCGGGTTGATTCCCGGGAACAGCGGGTTGATCTCGCTGCGAATTTCCACCACTTCCAGTCCGTGCTCGCGCAGGATGTTGCCGAGAACAAACCTCCCCGCGCCGTACATGTAATCCACCGCGATCTTGAATCCGGATTTGCCGATCAAATCAAGGCCGGCGAACTTCGTGATGGCCGCGATGTACGTCGGCCTGAAATCCACTTCCTCGATCGCGGCCGGTGTGCCTTTCGGCATCGTCCCCAGCTCCGCCTCGATCTGCGTGATGATCCCGGGCGACGCCGATCCGCCGTATTTTGCCTTGAATTTCACGCCGTTCCACGACCACGGGTTGTGGCTCGACGTGATCATTACCCCGCCCGCCGTGTCGAAATGTTTCACGCAATAGGAAATCGCCGGGGTGGGCAGCACGTCGTTGCTGATGCGCACCGGAATCCCGGCCGCTGCGATCGTCTCCGCCGCTGCCTGCGCAAACGACTTCGACCCGAAGCGCGTGTCATAGCCGATCAGGATGCCCTTCTTCGGGTCTTCGTTCTTGAGCACGTAGCTGGCAATCGCTCCCGCCGCTCGCCGCACGTTTGCGAAAGTAAAGTCGTCGGCAATAATGCCGCGCCACCCATCCGTTCCAAACTTGATCTCTTCAGCCATAAATTTCAGTTTCTAGTTTCAGTTTCGAGTTCCTATAGCGCGCGCTACCATTCTTGAGCTTGGGCTCCAGCTTCGAGTTCTGACAACTTGAAACTGAAACTCGAAACTGAAACTGCTTTAAACCAGCTTCTTCAGCTTCTTCTCATCCAGGTGCTTCACGATCTTCCCGACGTCCTGCGCCCGCTCCCGCGTTGTGATCAGCAGCGCGTCTTCGGTCTCCACTACCACCAGCCCGCTCACGCCCAACGCCGCGACAAACTTTTTCGGCGAGTAAACGTAATTTCCCGACGCATCCAGCTCGAACGCCTTATCGGCCTTGATGACATTTGCGGCGTGCTGCAAATCGCGCGAATGGTGCTCGTACAGCGCCGTCCACGATCCCAGGTCGTTCCAATGAAAAGCCGCTGGAATGCAGTACAGGTGCGACTCGGCGCCCTTCGCCGACCGCGGCTCCAGCACCGCATAATCCACGCTGATGTTCTCGCACGTTGGATAAAGCTTCTCGAAAGTCTTGTCGAATTTCCTCGTGCCCCACGTTTCCGCGATCTTCCCCAGCACCTTCGCCGTCTTCGGTAGGTGCTCCCGCAGCGCGTCCACCAGCGTCTGCGCGCCCCACACAAACATGCCGCTGTTCCAGTAATAATGACCGGCGCGGAGAAACTCTTCCGCCTTCTCATGGTTGGGCTTCTCGTGAAACCTCCGCACCATCAGCGCACCGTTCGCAGCCTTCTCCCCGGCCTCGATATATCCGTACCCGGTCTCCGGACGCGTCGCCCGGATTCCCATCACCACCATGTTCGGTCCCACCGCCGCAATCCCGATCGCCTTCTTCACCGCCGCCGTGAACCGGTTCTCGTTTTCAATGACGTGGTCGGAAGGGAACAGCCCGATGATCGCCTTCGGATCTTCGCGCGCAATCAGGAATGCCGCCAGCCCGATCGCCGGCGCCGTGTTCCTGCCCACCGGCTCGGCGACAATCTGATGCTTGCGCAACTTCGGCAACTGTTTGGCGATGCCGCGGCGCAGGTTGTCGTTGGTGATGACCCAGAACCGCTTTTCCGGCGCGACCGCTTTCAACCGGTCCACCGTCTCCTGGATCATCGACCGTTCGCTGTTGAGCGCCAGCATCTGCTTGGCG
>DAISJI010000240.1:1273-3852 GCA_036821585.1 Terriglobales bacterium | reverse complement strand
CGACCGGTTACGGGACCGTTGTCGCGGAAGGAAAAGAAACGCGCGAGTTCGACGGACGCTACTACGTGATGGAGCGTGCCATCACCGCCGAGTTCGCGCTCGTCAAGGCCTGGAAGGGCGACACGTGGGGGAACCTCGTCTATCGCAAGACCGCGCAAAACTTCAACCCCATGATCGCCACCGCCGGCAAGATCACGATCGCGGAAGTGGAACAGTTGGTCGAAGTCGGCGAGCTCGCGCCCGACGAAATCCACACCTCCAGCATTTACGTGAAGCGCATCTTCCAGGGTACCGGCTACGAGAAACGCGTTGAGCGGCGCACCGTGCGCGCGCAGGCATAGCGAGTAGCGCCGGCTTCCAGCCGGCAGTTGCGTGGGCATCTTGCCCGCGCTGTAGCGAAAAGGACATCATGGCGACAAGCCCCATCACTCCCTCCAAAGTCGGCAAGGACACATCCAAGCGCGACCGCATCGTCAAGCGCGTCGCCCAGGAACTGCGCGACGGTTTCTACGTCAACCTCGGCATCGGCATGCCCACCCTGATCGCGAACCACGTTCCCGCGGGCGTGGAAGTGATTCTTCAATCCGAAAACGGCATGCTCGGCCTCGGACCTTATCCCGTCGCCGGCACCGAAGATCCCGACCTGATTAACGCCGGCAAGGAAACGGTCACCGAGATTCCCGGCACGTCTTATTTCTCCAGCGCCGAATCCTTCGCCATGATTCGCGGCGGACACATCGATCTCAGCGTCCTGGGCGCCATGGAAGTCGATGAAGGGGGCTCGCTCGCCAACTGGATGATCCCCGGAAAAATGGTGAAGGGCATGGGCGGCGCCATGGACCTGGTGGCCAGCGCGCGCCGCGTCGTGGTCGCCATGGAGCACACCACGAAAGACGGCAAGCCGAAAATCCTCAAGCAGTGCACGCTCCCGCTCACCGGCGTGCGCGTGGTTGACACCATCGCCACCGAAATGGCCTGGATCAAGGTCACGCCCGAGGGCCTGGTGCTGGAAGAAATCGCCCCCGGTCTCACTCCCGATGACGTCCAGAAATACACCGAGCCGAAATTGATCATTAGCCCGAACCTGAAAACGATTTCTGCGGAGTAACGAGTAATAAGTAACGAGTGCCGGCAAAGCCGCTTTGCTCATTACTTAATACTTATTACTTTTCTCTCCGCGCGCATCTGAATTACTTGTGAGATTCACCGCAATCATTCTCTTCCTGTCGGTCGCGCTCTTCGCGTTCGCCCAGAGATTCGCCCCACCCGTCATCGATCCCGATGCGGAGCAGGAGATCTTTCGCCGGGTAAATCTCGAACGCTCCCGTGCCGGGCTTTCTTCCGTGCGTCTTGACACCGGCCTGCAGAAAGCGGCGCGCCAGCATTCGCGCATCATGGCCGACGCGCGCCAACTCTCGCACGAGTTTGGCGGCGAGCCGCCATTCTACCGCCGCCTCGCGCTGGCCGGCGCATCTTTCGATGCCAGCGGCGAAAACGTCGCCTTCAGCCAGAGCGGCGAACGCGCGCATCGCGAGCTGATGGCTTCGCCTCCGCACCGCGCCAACATTCTCAATCGCGACTTTAATTCCATCGGCATCGGCGTGGTCCGGACCGGCAACGACATCTGGGTCACGCAGGACTTTACCCGTGCCTTCGAAATCCAGAGCGAGCAGGAAGCGCGCAACCAGGTGATCGCCGCCTTCGAGTACGCGCGCCGCCAGGTGAAGCTTCCGCCCGTGACGGTCGTGGACGAGCCGCGCCTGCAAGCGCACGTGTGTCGCATGGCGGAGGAAGGCGAACTCGATACCCAGACACCGCTCGGGTGGTCCACCTTCCGCTCCGCCACTGCCTACACCAAATCCGATCTTTCCAACCTTCCGTCCACGGCAATGAAACTCGTAACCAACCCGGCCGTGCAGCGCATCTCCGTCGCTGTCTGCTTCGGCAAGAGCGCGATGTACGAATCCGGAATGAACTGGGTCACCATCGCCGCCTATTGACTAACGACACCGTTACCCGGTCACCCAGCCCTGAATCTTCCATCCTCGATAATTCGTTAACAAAACCGCTGTTCGATTTTGAACACCCCCATCCCACCCCTGGACGGTCTTTTCGCCCATATCGTCCGGGCCCGCTGGGAATGCCTGTATTTACAACATTTGCCGCGTGGCAGTCTTTTTGCAATATGTTCCGCGGACGATGTAACGAAACCGCCGCTTCCATCGTCTTTAGATATGAATGAACTTTTTCGGCGGTAACAACGTATCTGATCTCAGAACGACAAAGTGCTGCTAACCAAATCTAGGGCACCTCGTCCAATGAACAGACCCAAGGATCGGAGGTAAGTGATGGACGCAAAATACAACTGGATCATCGACAACAGCGGCATTCGCATGGCGATCAACGTCGCCGCATTCACAGTGTGGCTGGTGGGTTGCGCGATTCTGCTCAGTCTGTAATCTCCGATCGGAGATGCCGGCGCGAGCAAGGATGGCCCCGCGTTGCAGCACGGTGGGCCGCTTTCAAGCAACACAGGATTGGATGGTGATGTGCTCTCTCGAGTAGTCGCCGAAGTGTTT
>DAISJI010000240.1:0-1173 GCA_036821585.1 Terriglobales bacterium | reverse complement strand
AGTGCTCAGCGAAACCAGTTCTTCCTGAGCACTGAGCACTTGGCACTGAGCACTTGATCAACGGCCCACTGCTTCTGCGCGCTTTGCATAGTGTGACGCGACATATTCGTCGAGAATTCGGATGAACTCCGCGACGATGTGGTCGCCCTTGAGCGTCGTGAACAGCCGTCCGTCCACGAACACCGGCGCCTTCGGCTCCTCGAACGTGCCTGGCAGCGAGATGCCGATGTTGGCGTGCTTCGACTCGCCCGGCCCGTTCACCACGCAGCCCATCACCGCCAGCGTCATCTCCTCGACGCCCTCGAACTGCTGCTTCCACTCCGGCATCTGGTTTCGTACATGGTTCTGGATCTGCTCCGCCATCTCCTGGAAGAACGTGCTTGTCGTGCGCCCGCATCCGGGACACGCCGTCACCTGCGGCAGGAAGCTGCGGATGCCTAATGACTGCAAAATCTGTTGCGCGACCAGCACCTCTTCGGTGCGATCCCCGTTCGGCGCCGGCGTCAGCGATACGCGGATCGTGTCGCCGATTCCTTCCTGTAAGACCACGCCCAGCGCGGCGCTCGATGCCACGATGCCCTTCGCGCCCATGCCCGCTTCCGTAAGTCCGAGGTGCAGCGGATAATCGCAGCGGGCCGCCAGCGTGCGGTACACGTCAATCAGGTCCTGCACGCCGCTGACTTTTGCGCTCAGGATGATCTGGTCGCGGCGCAGCCCGTATTGCTCGGCGCGTTTCGCCGAATCCAGCGCGCTCACCACCATCGCTTCCATGGTGACGTCGCGCGCGTCCTTCGGGTCCGCTAGCTTGGAGTTTTCGTCCATCATGCGCGTGAGCAGCGCCTGGTCGAGCGATCCCCAGTTCACGCCGATGCGCACCGGCTTCTGGTTTTCGACCGCTACTTCGATCATGGTGCGGAAGTTGCCGTCGTCCTTGCGCCCGATGCTGGCGTTGCCGGGATTGATCCGGTACTTGGCCAGCGCCCGCGCGCACGCGGGAAACTTCTTCAGCAGGATGTGGCCGTTGTAGTGGAAGTCGCCGATGACGGGCACCGGCACGCCGCGCTTCTCCAGCCCTTCGACGATTTTCGGCACCGC
The DNA here is from genome assembly GCA_036821585.1 of Terriglobales bacterium. GTDB lineage: Bacteria > Acidobacteriota > Terriglobia > Terriglobales > Acidobacteriaceae > DAISJI01. The sequence goes on along the minus strand of DAISJI010000240.1, from coordinate 78 downwards.
GGCGGCGGCAGCATCATTGTTGACGGTCACGCGTACCAGTTCCGAACCAGCGCGCGCCAGCGCTTCCGACTGGCGAAT
>DAISJI010000239.1:0-3881 GCA_036821585.1 Terriglobales bacterium | reverse complement strand
CGCAGCTCGTTCTTGAATACTTTCCCGTCCTTCACCACGAATCCGACGTTTTTCAGCACGTTGACGTCACGCAGCGGATCGCCTTGCACCGCGATAATGTCGGCGAAAGCGCCGGGAGCGACCACGCCGATCTGGCCTTCCATATCGAGCATAACCGCGGGCATTGATGTCGCCGACCTGATCGCCTGCATGGGCGTCATGCCGAACTCGACCATGCGCGCGAACTCGGCGGCAATCGGCGAATTTGGGTCGGTCCACTCGAACGAGCCGGCGTCGGTGCCGAAGACAATCTTCACGCCTGCCTTCAGCGCCTTCTGGAACGACGGCCCGTGTACCGCCACGCGGGCGCGGTCGCGTTTACCCTCGGGCGTGTCCGGCGGCGCGTTCCAGTAGTAATAAGGAGTGAGCGTCGCGCAGTACCAGGTGCCCTGCCGCACCATCTGCGCGATATCGGCGTCGGTGAGCTCGAGTCCATGCTCGATGGAGTCGCAGCCGCCATCGAGCGCGCGGCGCATGCCGATGCCGTTGTAGGCGTGGCACGCGACTTTCTTGCCCCAGCCGTGCGCCTCGTCCACCACCGCCTTGATCTCGTCGAGCGTGAGCGTGGGCTGCGACTGGAGGTGACCGTCGCGGTCCACCCAGGAGCGGTGCGTCATGTAAACCTTGATCCAGTCGGCGCCGTTGCCAAGCTGTTCGCGCGTCGCTTTGCGGAATTCAACGGGGCCGTCGGCAAGCTGCGCGCCCTTGGGCAAGTCGAGTTCGGGCGCGAAACCTTCCAGCGGATACCCGCCCGTGGTCGAAAGAGCCTTGGTCACGACGAACAGGCGCGGGCCGGGAATCCAACCGTCGTTGATGGCGTCGCGGATGCCGATGTCGCCATAGCCCGCGCCTTCGGTCTCCATATCGCGCGTAGTGGTGAAGCCCTGCTCCAGCAGCCGCCGCGCCGACACCGTTGCCCGCGCCGCGCGATAGGCCAGCGGATACTTCAGGATGTTGACGTCGTAACCGCCCTTGGCCGGGTCCTCGCCCTGGAGAAAGATGTGGGTGTGCGACTCGATCATGCCGGGCATGACGGTCACGCCGGCTGGAAAGTTCACCACGCGCGCGATGTTGCGCGAGGCGAGCGCGCCGGCGTCAATCACGGCCTCGATGCGGTTGCCGCGAATAATGATCGCCTTATCGCGCAGCGGCTGTTCGGAGCGGCCATCTACGAGCGTGCCGGCGCGGATGGCCCAGACTTCGTCGGCAGGTTTCGCCGGGTTCGACTGCGCCTGCGCGAAGATTACGATCAAGAAGGAGAGCCCCAGTATGACTACACGCCAGCGGTTACGCATCTGCCTGCCTCCCGATGTGAATTGTGAGGCGGGAAAGATACGACGCGCACGGCTGAGGGCGCAAGCGACTGCCGGTACAAGCTCGAATTTCGATATGCCGCGACGTCAGTTCGGAGGGCGACAGTTCATAGCCCGGGGCGTAAGCCCCGGGTAGGTGACGAAGAGAATCCCGAGTCCCGTCAGGGACGAAACGCTTTATGCGAGGGCGTGAGCCCGAACGCTGTGCGACCGCGACTACTCCCTCCCGGTCACAATGTACTGCTCGATCTTCCCGTCGGGCATCCAGAAGGTGCTGATGTTCAGAGTCTTGTTCCCGGCCTTGGCGCGGTAACTGCGGGCGTACATGCCGCCGCGCAGGTTCTCGCTCGACTGGGTGAAGTCCTGGACCGCGCCTAGCGGTCCCAGGCTGCTGGCGAAATCCTGGAGCGTCTGATCGCTAAAGTAGAAGTTCGCGTTGTCGGTAAAGAGCGAGCGGTCGATCTTGCCATGCTGCAATCCGGCGAGAATCTGCTTCGCCATTTCGGTTTCTTTCGACGTCCCGCTCTGCGCCGCCTGGAATAGCGTCTCCGCGATGCGCTGCGCGATTACGCCGGAAGCGCCGACCGCATCCTGGTTGGTGAGCACCACGACGGCGGCGCGATCGTCGGGAAAAATCGTGTTGGTGGAGGTGAATCCCGACACTTCGCCGCCGTGCGAGATACTGCGATGCCCACCGCGTGATCCGACGCTAACACCCAGTCCATATCCGGTCGCTACCCCGTTCTTGAGCGTGACGTCGCTCTGCATCTGCCGGTACGACTCCGGCTTGAGCACGCGCTGCTCGATCGTCGAGATGTCCCACTTGGCCAGGTCTTGCGCGGTCATCGCCAATTCGCCCGCCGCGAAGAGCCAGTTCTTGCCTTCCTTCGGCGACGGACGCAGCGGCCCCAGCGCGTAGCGCATGTAGCCCGTGGGATCCGAGGCGGTCAGCTTTTCCTGGTCGATGTTGAGCACGCTCGTCATGCCGAGTGGCGAGAAAATCTTCTGCGTCAGGAACTGCAGCAGCGGCATGCCGGCGGCCTTTTCGATGATCAGTCCGGCGATCACGAAATTGGTGTTGCTGTACTGCCACTTGGTGCCGGGATCGAAGTCGAGTGGGATCTTCGCCCACTTGTCGAGGATGTGCCGCGCGGTGGTGGGCTGCAGCATCTCCGGCATGACGTAGTCCTGCGGCCAATAATCCTGGTAGCCGGAAGTGTGCGACAGCAATTGCCGGATGCTGACTTCGTTGGCGCGCGTCAGGTCGGGGAGAAACTTCGCGACTTTATCGTCGAGCGAGAGCTTGCCCTGCTCCTGCAACAGCAGGATGCCGGTGGCGGTGAACTGCTTGCTGATCGAGCCGATGCTGTAACGCATGGCGGGCGTCGCCGGAGTCTTCGACGCGAGGTTGGCGTCGCCGTAGGCGTGAATGTAGGCGATCTTTCCGTCTCTCACGATCGCCACCGACGCGCTGGGCACGCCGGTCTTTTGCAGGACATCCTGCGCGATGGCATCGATCTTGGGATCGGCGGGCGTGGTCGCGGTCTGCGCCGCAGCGCCGGCAAGAGCGAGACAAAGAATGAGAACCAGGCCGGCGCACTTCCTCAGCATCTGGGACATGATTCCAACTCCTCCGATAATTTCGCGAGCGAGTTTAGCACCCTGATGCCCGCCTCCGCTGCTGTCCGAAACTGCACAACTCGTCCCACCCATGAACGAATAGGCGCTTCCAGCGAATTTACGGCCTGGACACTTTTCTTTCGCGGTGCGCGGGAGCATACTCGCGCCCGTGGAAGTTCGCGCCAATGCCAGGGAGAACCGCGTCGAGGTCCTGCTTCAGGACGACGTCGAAGAAGCGCGATATTCCTATGACCTGGTGCAGTCCGGGCGTCTGCTGACCGACAGCAAGGACACTCTCCCGCTGCCGCTGCGCGGGCAATTCCTGTTCAAGCTTCCGGAGGACGTGCGCCCCATTGAATTGCGTATCGCGCGCATGGAAACCGGCGCCGAAGAGAAGCTCGCCGGCCGGCCCGAGTTGCTGCTCTACTTCGCTCCGCCGAAAGGGAAGGAATCGTTGCTGACGATGCTGGAAGCAGCGCTGCGCGACGTTCCGCCCGCTTCGGAGGAAGAGTTCGAGCGCGCCGGGACCATGGATGAATACGCGCGCGTCCGCAGCCTGACGCACCCGCAGAGAATCATCTACGCCACGCGCGCGGGACAAACGGGGCGCGCGGTGCTGATGCAGCAACCTAACCCGCTGCTGCTGCTCTACCTGATCAAGAACCCGCTGATTACGCTGCCCGAGATCATCCAGATCGCCAAGATGCCCAGCATCGACGCGCTGGTGGCCGACTACATCGCCCGCATGGTGCGCGCGAACCCGCAGTGGGGCATCAACGAAGAGCTGCGCTTCGCGCTCGCCACCAACGCCAAGACGCCGGGCGGCACCGCGCTCTCGCTGCTCAAGACGCTCAACTCGCGCAACCTGCGCCAGATCTGCAAACAGGGCGACGTGCGCAGCACGCTGAA
>DAISJI010000238.1:0-3910 GCA_036821585.1 Terriglobales bacterium | reverse complement strand
AGAAGCCGACCACGCCGGCGAGTCCCGCCATCCCCACGACAGAGAGGCTGAGCAGCGTCAGGAAAGGTTTTCGTCCGCCGCTGATGTCTACCCAGGCCGAGAAAGGGATGCGCAGTAGCGATCCGGAAAGGGCCGGCATGGCGATGAGGAAACCCACCGCCACGGGACTCAGGTTCATGGCTTGCTGAAAGCGTTGCGCGGTGGGGCCAAACAATGCCACCGCGGCGAAGCCGATGAAGAAGCCGAGAGTCGCGCCAAACAAGCCCTGCCCGGGTGTACCTTTCAATGTAGCCATGACTGTGGGCCCTCTTCAGGTGCGCGCCGGTTTGCGATACCAGCGGACCACCTGGGGCTTCCGCCAAAGGTATGGATTCGGCACCACCAGGATGTGAACCAGCCGGGTGAAGGGAAACAGCAGGATCAGCAAGTAGGCGTTGATGATGTGCACCTTCACCAGCCACGGCATGGGAGTTACGTAGCTGATGTCCGGATTGAGCTTCAGCAGCGACCAGAAGTACGGCACGGCGGTGGCCGCGAACCATGACGATCCCCAGGGATGAAAGAGTGCCACGGCAACTCCCACGATAACCTCCAGCATGAGTAGCGCGAACAGCACCCAATCCAACGGACTCGTGACCATCTTCACCTTGCTTACCGTCATCCGGCGGACAATCGCGGCGCCGAGGCCTACCACCGTCAAAATTCCGAACACCAGCGCTGCTCCCTCGAGAATGTAGAGCCGCAGGGGGTGACTGTTCCACAGCAAAATCCCGCGGGGCACCAGAAATGCAACAAAGTGGCCGGTGAGCACCACGAGAATGCCGTAGTGGAACGGTACCAGCCCCCAGAAATGTTGCTGGTTCTCGAGGAACTGCGACGAGAGACTCGAGTAGCTGAACGACCGCGCCCGGTAGCGGCGAATAGTCATCAGAAAGAAGGTGAAAACCGCCATGTACGGCAACGCGTTGAACAGAAGCTGATCGAGATATTGGCCCGCGTTATTCATGCTCTCCTCCTTCCTGATGTGCCGTCCCGGTCTCCGCACCACCCAGCAGCGCGGCCAATGCCGCCAGAAGCTTGGCGTACGGATTGCTCTCCGCCGGCACGGCCTTTCGGATCTTCTCCACCGCCGGCCGCAAAAACCTGGCACGGAACGGCGCCGCCTCTTCTTCCGGCATACGCGCCGCTAGCGGCAAAACAGTGAGGAGACTGTCCGGCAGTTCCTCCCGCTCGGCGATCCCGTAGCGCCGCATTTCCTGCCGGAGCTTAACCAGAAATTCGCCTCGCGCGTAGTCTTCGCCGAAAAGGTGCCACCCGATGTCCAGGCACGCATCCGGGTTAAGGTCGAAGGTCTGGATGTACAGTTCCTCCATTTCGGAGAGGCTGCGGCCGCGCACCGCGTCCGCAAACGCCTGTGCATGTTGAGCGGCGGCAGCGTCGGTTCGCGCGATGGACGCCGCGGCGCTTTCCACATGCTCCCGATATCCCGCGGCGGGGTACTCGAACAGTTCCGCTATCACATCCAGGGTGGAAGCCAAGTCCAGCATCACATCCCCCTCTTTGGAGCCGTGAGAAAACCGAATCCGGCACTCTGCTTATGTTCGAGCGGGTCCTCCATCATCTCGATGGCCTCCTCGCGGTGCATGGGCGGTATCACGAAGCGGTCGTCGAACGTGCAAAGCGAAGTCAACCGGTATATCGCCTCCGCTTCGTCTCTAGAGCATTCGGCTTCCCGCAACATGCGTTCGGCAACCGCCATCGGCACGTCCCCTACAGTCACCGCACGACGGAACCAGCGCACCGCTTTCTGTTTACGTAGTGCATACCGGACTACGCCCTCGTGGCCGGCGCCAAACATATTGGCGAAGAACTTCATGGGGACGCGCGCGTCATCGATGTCGTGGAACAAATCGTCGCTGATGTTCTTCACCGCGCCATCGTCGCGGCTCGACATCACCGGAGCCATGGGCGGAACGTAAAACAACATAGGCAGCGTCCGGAACTCAATATGAGGCGGGAGCGCGATCTTCCAGATCTTGACGAACTTGTAAACGGGCGACTTCTGCGCCGACTCGATCACGGAATCGTGGATGCCGTTAGCGCGAGCCGCGGCGATCACCTCGGGGTCGTTCGGGTCCAGGATCAGCGACCGCTGCGCCTCCACCAGTTCCTCCGGCGGCCGCTTGGCCACTTCCTCGATACGGCTGGCGTCATACAGAAGCACGCCCAGATACCGTATGCGTCCGACGCAGGAGTGGAAGCAAGCCGGCGCCTGCCCCGTCTCCAGGCGCGGGTAGCAAAGGATGCACTTTTCCGACTTCCCGGTGGACCAATTAAAGAACACTTTCTTATAGGGACAGGCTGAGATGCAGTTACGCCAGCCGCGGCAGCGGTTCTGGTCGAGCAGCACGATGCCGTCCTCGCCGCGCTTGTACAGCGCGCCCGACGGGCAGGACGCGACACACGAAGGGTTCAGGCAGTGGTTGCAGATGCGCGGGAAGTAGAAGAACACCAGCCGCTCCACGGCGAACATCTGCTCCTTCTGCTCCTCCGTCAATCCGGCGAGGTTCGGGTCATGCTCCGCGTAAATCGGGGATCCGCCCAGGTCGTCATCCCAGTTCGGACCGGCTTTGATATTGATCAACTCGCCGGTCACCGCGGAGATCGGGACGGCGACCGGCTGATCGGGGCCTTCCGGCGCGTTGAAGAGGTGCTGGTAATCGTACGTCCATGGCTCGTAATAATCGTCCATGGTCGGCATGTTGGGATGGTGGAAAATATTGACGACCGTCTTCGACTTACTTGTGGATCTGAGCCGAAGTTCGTCGTCCACGCACTTCCAGCCGCCCTTGTACTTTTCCTGGTCTTCCCAAGCCGTGGGAAACCCGGTGCCGGGCTTGGTCTCGACATTGTTCCACCACATGTACTCGGCGCCCTTGCGGTCCGTCCAGATGTTCTTGCAGGCGAGGCTGCACGTATGGCAACCGATGCACTTGTCCAGGTGGAACACCATCGACACTTGAGATCGCACATTCATCGCTGATTCTCCTCTACCACTTCAGGTCGGGCAGGCGCCGCACCAGAATGTGCGTATCGCGATTGCACCCGGTGGGGCCCCAGTAATTGAGATTGTATGTGAACTGGCCGTACCCCCCCATCATCAAGTTTGGTTTAAGCCGCGCGCGCGTGAGGCTGTTCGTGCTGCCAGCACGCCTGTAATCACGCAGCGGCGATTTCGGGACGGAGTGTGTGCGCTCCGGCGCATGGTATTGAATGCAAATGCCTCGCGGGATGCGTGCGCTGACGGCGGCACGAGTCACCACCACGCCGTGATCGTTATATACCTCCACCCAGTCGTTGTCCACGATGCCGATTTCCGTGGCGTCCCGGTCGTTGATCCAGAACGGCTCGACGCCTCGCGATAGCGTCGTCATGCGCTGGTTGTCGCCGAAGGTGGAGTGGATGTGCCACTTACCGTGCGGCGTCAAATAGGCGAGCATCAGCGTCTTGCCGGCTTCCTTGCTGAAGCGTAAGTCGCCATAGTCTTTCGGCAACGGCTTGGGTTTATATGTGGGCAGGTGCTCGCCGAATTGAATGTAGCCTGGATGATCGAGGTAGAAGTGCTGCCGTCCCGTGAGAGTGCGCCACGGGACCAGCGTCTCCACGTTATAGGTGAACGGCGAATAGGCGCGACCGTTCTCAGTGAGACCCGACCATATCGGGCTGTTGATGAGGCGCTGAATGCGGGATTGCAGTTCCTTATAGGTGATTCGGACCCCACGGTTCTTCTCCGCGAGATGAACCAGCGAGAGGCCGGTTCGCTCCTCGATGCTTTGGTACGACCGGTAGGCCAACTCGCCGTTCGTCACCGTGGCGAAGCGGAGGATCAGGTTGCACACGCTCTCGTCTT
>DAISJI010000237.1:0-3913 GCA_036821585.1 Terriglobales bacterium | reverse complement strand
GAGGGCTACCACCTGAACTACTACTCGCCAGAGTTGGGGGTGACGTGGTCGACGCAGAAGGCGGGCGACATGGCGCTGGCTTGGCGGCTGGGCAAAATGGCGGTCGCGGCGACACGCGATTTCTATCAGCGTCCGGTGGTGCATCGTTCGTATACCGATCTTGCCGAAGTGGAGTACTGGCCGTTCACCACCATCCAGGTGCGCGAGACGTTCGATGTTTACAGCTCGCGCATGGCGATTTGGGAGGTGGAGGTCACGAACCACGCCGACATCCCGCAGGAGGTGATGGCGTACGCCTACTACCTGAATCCGGCGGAGGTGAGCGCGGCCGAGTTTCACGACCAGCAGTACGTCACGTTTCAGCACTCGGTCGATTGGAAGCAGTGGTTCGAGACGCCGCAACCGAAGTTCGACCCCAATTTCCGCGACATTTTGCTGACCAGCTTCACGGCCGACACGTGGAGCGGACATCCCGACCAGGGGCTGATTCCGGAGATGCTGGCGCGCGATTTTCTGAACGGGATGATTTACTCGCGCCTGCGCGGATTTGCGCTGGCGAAGAAGTGGACGCTGGCGGCGCATGCGACGCAACACTTCCGAATTATCCGCGGCATGCAGCCAGCGCGCGAGAAACCGGATGACCTGGTTGCGCAGGCGAGGAAGCTCGTAGCACTGCCGCTGGCGCCGGTGATCGCCGAATCGGAAGCGCAGTATAAAGATGTCCCGCGCGATATCAAATTCCCGAACAAAGATTACGAGCTCGCCTACTGGAGCGCGTTCAACCTTGTCCGCCAGCAGATGATGCCGCCGGAGGGCGAGAGCAAGACGAACTACTACGTCTTCTCGCGCGAGCCGACGTGGAGCTGGGGACACGAAGGCCAGGTTTTCCACGAGAGCATCGTGATGCAGGCGTATGCGCACATGGACTGGCGCAGCGCGCAGGATTCGCAGCGAATTTTTATTGACCGTCAGCGCCCGGATGGCTATATCGCGTATCGCATCGGGCCGTACGTGACGAAGACCTTTCCGCTTGACGGCGAGGATTCCAGCTCCGCGCCGTTTTTCAACTGGACCAACTGGGAGATTTACCAGGTATCGCGCGACCGGCAATTCCTGGAGCAGGCGTACGACTCGGGAGCAAAGTTCGCGGAGTTCATTCTGCGCACGCGTAATAAAAACGGAGACGGCTTCCTGGAGTGGGGCGGTAACGCGATGCTGGAGTGCGTCCGCGACGAACTGGACGTGATCTGGGCGCTTTTCGGGGGCACCGACGCCTCGCCCAAGAAAGTGAAGTCGCTCGACCTCACGGTCATGATGGTGAAGGAGACGCGCGCGCTCGCCGCGATGGCGAAGGAACTCGGTCGCGCCGAGGATGCCGCGCGCTGGAGTCGCGAAGCCGACCGCATGTCGGAGCTGGTGCGCACGCGCATGTGGGACGCCGACACCGGTTTCTTCTACAACCTCGCGCGCGATACGGGCACGTTCACCACCAAAGACGGCCTCAGCATGAAGCGCAAGGAGATCATCGGGTTCCTGCCGCTCTGGGCCGGCATCGCGACCAAGGAACAGGCGGAGCGGCTGCGCAAGGAACTCACGAATCCGGTGAGCTTCTGGCGAAAGTTCGGTGTGCCCACGCTGGCAGCCAACGACCCGTACTTCGATCCGTATGTTACGAAGTGCTGTCAGTGGAACGGCGCCGTATGGCTGTTGTGGGACTACATGGTCATGCGCGGGCTGCTCGACTACGGCTATCGCGCCGATGCCGAGGAACTGGTTAAGCGCAACCTGGACGCGGTGACCTTTCAGTTGCGCAGCAACCACCGCTTCTGGGAGTCGTTCAGCCCGGATTACACGCAGTTGAACTCGCCAAAGAATTACCTATGGGACGCGATCATCGCGCGCATGATGATCGATCTCTATCGCACTCCTGCGGTCCGGTAGCCATTCCAGATTGTGAAGTCGCAGAATTCATATGCACTCGTTTCGACAAATTGGTACACTGCTCCGCCGTCCAATTTGAGCTGGCAGCGCAATCTTTCATGTCCCTGCATTGGATCGATTACGTAGTCATCGCCATCTATTCGGCCTTCGTGCTGGGGGTGGGCGTGGCGCTGAAGCGCTACATGCGCACCAGCACCGACTTCTTCCTCTCGGGCCGCCGCATTCCCGCGTGGATCACCGGCCTGGCGTTCATCTCGGCGAACCTGGGCGCGCTGGAAGTGATGGGCATGGCGGCCAGCGGCGCCAAGTACGGCATGCTGACCGCGCATTTTTACTGGGTCGGCGCCATTCCCGCGATGATCTTCGTCGGCCTGTTCATGATGCCGTTCTATTACGGGAGCCGCGCCCGCAGCGTACCCGAGTACCTGCGCCTGCGCTTCGACGAAAAGACGCGCACGCTGAACGCCGTTACCTTCGCCTTCATGACCATCCTGGCCAGCGGCATCAACATGTACGCGATGGCGCTCGTCTTCAAGCTGATGCTGGGCTGGTCGATGCATGCGACCATCATTCTTTCCGCGATGGTGGTACTGGCCTATACCGCGCTGGGCGGGCTGACGTCGTCGATCTATAACGAGGTCCTGCAATTCTTCCTGATCGTGTTTGGAATTCTGCCGCTCGCGATTCTGAGCGTGAGCGAAGCCGGCGGATGGAGCGGCATGGCTACACGGCTGCCACCCGGCTTCGTGCACACGTGGAAAGGCCTGGGCAGCGCGCAGAACAATCCCATGGGCATCGAGTGGTTCGGGATGTTGATGGGTCTGGGCTTCGTTCTTTCCTTCGGCTACTGGTGCACGGACTTTCTCGTGGTGCAGCGCGCCATGGCGGCCAAGGACATGATCGCCGCGCAGCGCACGCCGCTCATCGGCGCCATTCCGAAGATGTTCATTCCCTTCCTGATCATCGTGCCCGGCATGGCGGCGCTGGCCATCTTTCCGCGTGAAGCATGGCTTACCGACGGCGCGGTGAATTACAACCTTGCCCTGCCCCTGCTGCTGGCGCGGTATTACCCGGCGGGAATGCTGGGCGTCGGACTGACGGCGCTGCTCGCCAGCTTTATGTCGGGTATGGCCGGCAACGTTACGGCGTTCAACACGGTCTGGACCTACGACCTGTATCAGTCCCACATCCGCCCCAACGCCAGCGATCACCATTACCTGCAAATGGGGCGTATCGCGACCGTGGTGGGCATCCTGGCCAGCATCGGCGCCGCGTACGTGGCGATGAGTTTCGAAAACGTGATGGACTATCTCCAACTCATCTTCTCGTTCGTCAACGCGCCGCTGTTCGCGACCTTCCTGCTGGGAATGTTCTGGAAACGCGCTACCGGCCACGGCGCGTTCATTGGACTGCTGGGCGGGACCCTGGGCGCCGCGCTTCACCACGGGCTGGTGCTCGCGGCCAACAACACGCCCGGCATCAAGGGCGGATGGATCACGGCCGTGCACCACTATCCCAGCGACATGGCGCAGAATTTCTGGGGCGCCATCTTCGCCTGGACGACCTGCTTTGTGCTGACCATCGTCATCAGCCTGGTTACGCGGCCGCGGCCGGAGAGCGAATTGCACGGGCTGGTTTACACCTTGACCGACAAGCCGAGCTACGGGCACCTCGCGCTGCTGCGTCGTCCCGCGACGCTGGCCGTGATTGTCGGGATCATTACTCTTGCGTTGAATTGGATCTACCGATGAGCGCTGAATCCGAACTCGACATCCGCTGGCCCATCGGCCTGCTGTTCTCGCTCATGGGCGGGATGGTCGCCATCTACGGCCTGATCTCCTCCGACCGAACGTTCTACCGTCCGCTGGACATGGCAGACACGCGGATGATCAATCTCAACCTCTCGTGGGGATTGGTAATGCTGGCGTTCGGCGCGTTGATGGTCCTGGGCGCCGTGCGGGCCGGCCGGAAA